>NZ_DASPMG010000456.1:0-23699 GCF_035627195.1 Azospirillum sp. | reverse complement strand
GCACCTCGGCGATGCTGGTCGCCATTCGCTTGCCGCCGCTCGCCATCAGCAGCGCGGCGCCGACGTTGACCACCAGCAGCGCGATCACCGCAGCGAAGCCAAGCATCAGGCGCCGGCTTATGCGCAGGTCGTTGTACCAAGCCATGAGCATCCCCCATCTGAAGCGCGCGCCCGTTCGTTTTGTTCGTATGGCGCACAATCAGAATGGAAGGAGGTCTCTTAACAGAGCGTTTCAGTTGGGTATCGGATTGTCCAAATTTTGACTATTGCGGCGCCGAGGCGCCGAACAACGCGTGCGTGAGGCAAATAATTTCGCTGCCACAGGCAATAAATTTCGGGCTTTCTGTCGGAGAATTTCGGCATTAAGGAGAGGGCGATCATCCCAGGATTCGCGACAACCTCCTCCGTCAATCGGCATGCCCAAGCTGAGGACGCCGCCATGGCGGCGTGACCCAACGGGCACCAAGACTATGCTTGCACCACGGCACTACGATCCGCTGGGCAGGATGAGGATATCGCTGGCGCTGAGGGTTCGCACGTTCAGCACGGCGATGGTGACGGCTGCTGCCGCGCCGGAACCGTCGGCGTCGAAGGACAGCGCACCGGTGCGCGTGTTGAAGACGAACAGGTCGTCGCCGTCGGCAGCCACGTCCAGGGCAAAGTTGCGCGCGGACAGCGTGCCCGCCGCCAAGTTGCCGAAGTTCGGGCTGAGCACGGCGATCCTGTCCACCCCCGCCTGGAAGTCGGTGATGACGTCGCCGCCACCTGCCGGTGCGTTGACGCGGAACACGTCCGCCCCTTCGCCGCCGCCCAGCGTGTCGGTCCCGGCTCCGCCATCCAAAGTGTCGTCGCCGAGGTTGCCGTGCAGCGCATCGTCACCCTGGCCGCCGAACAGGGCGTCGTTCCCCTGGCCGCCGAACACGGTGTCCGCCCCCAGGTTGCCGTACAGCGCATCGCCCCCGAGGTTGCCGTAGAGCACGTCGCCGTCCTGCCCGCCGAAAGCGGTGTCCGCATCCTGTCCGCCGAACAGCGTGTCCGCCCCCTGGTTGCCGTACAGCAGATCGTCCTGCTGGTTGCCGTACAGCACGTCGTTGCCGATGCCGCCGGTGACGGTGTCGTGGCCCTCGTCGCCCCAGAGCTGGTCATCGCCCCCCTCGGAACCGACGAAGTCGTTGCCGCCGCCGCCGCGCAGCGTGTCGTCGTCGGCGCCCAGCACGATGATCTGGTTGCCGCTGTCGCCGACCACCATCTGCGAACCTGCGCCGCCGGTCACCTGGACGTCGCCGACGATGGCGGCGAACTCGACGTTCTGAAGCTGGATCACCGTGCCCTTGGGCAGGTTGCGCACGTCGATGACGAGGGCCTGCTGCTGCGTGCTGGGGCTCGCCCCGCCGCCGGTCGCCGGGACGGTGGGCGTGCCGGTGATGATGATGGGTGCTGCCGGCGGCGTCGTCGGGTCGGCCACGACCGGCACGATGGTGCGCACCGTCAGCTCAGCGTTGGCCGGCAGTTCGCCCAGGAACGCCTGGCCGACGCTGGTCATCTTGCCCTTGTCCTCGGGCTTGTCCTGCGTGCGGCTCTCGATGGCCTGGATCAGCCCCTGGATGCCCTGGCCGGCGCCCGTCTGACTGGTCGTGGTGGTGGTCTCCACCTGCAGGCCGACGCCGACCGGCAGGTGCGCTTCCAGCACCGTCTGCCCCACGGTGTCCCTGGCCAGCGGGATGTCGGCGTTGCTGGTCGTGGCGTCCTGTTCGCTGCGCGTGGTGGTGACGACGGGCACGGACAGCGTCTGCGTCACCGTGCCGTCGGACCTGGTCTGCGTCGTCTGCTGCACCTGGACGCCGTCCACCGTCTGCGTCGTCGTGGTCTGCACGACGCCCGGCGTGGTGGGCGGGGTTGGGGTCGAAGGCGTGTCGTCCTGCGGCGGGGGCGGCGCGGAGGCTACGGTGGTGAAGTTGTAGGCGGTGGCGCCGCTGAGCCCGGCGTAGGCGTTCCCCGCCGCGTCGGTCAGCGCCCCGGCCGCGATCTCCACGTAATACGACGCTGCGTTGTCGAGCGTGGCGTTCGGGTTGATGGTGACCTGGGTGCCGACGATGGTGACCCGCGCATCGGTGACGGCGAAGGTCTCCACCGGCGTGCCGACGCCGGTTTTGTACAGCGTCACCGCGCCGGTGCCGGCCTGCACGGCTTCGGCGAACGTCAGCACGAGGTTCTGCGTGACGCCCACGCCCGTGGCGTTGTCCACCGGGGAGCTGGAGGCCAGCGTCGGCGCGTTGGCGTCGATGGCGTCGCTGCCCTGCGCGATGGCCGTGGTGTGGGTGGCGCTGGCGTTGCCGGCCGCGTCGGTCAGAACCACGCTGACCGGGATCGAGGACGCCGCCGCCACGTCGGTGCCGCCGCTGGTCACCGTGAACGTCGCCCGGTAGGTCGAGTTGTCGTAGCGCGTCAGGTTGCCCAGCGCGAAGCCGCCGATGGTGCTGCTGCCCAGCGTGTAGGTGTCGAGGTGCGAACCGACGGAGATGGTGGCGGTCACCACGTCGCCGACCTTCATCGTCGCGTTCGGGATCGACACGCCGGTGATCGACGGCCGGTTGGCGTCGATGGCGTCGCTGCCCTGCACGATGGCGGTGGTGTAGGCAGCGCCGGTGTTGCCCGCGGTGTCGGTGAGGACGACACTGACCGGCACGTTCGACGCGGCGGCGACGTCGGTGCCGCCCTCGGTGACGGTGAAGGTTGCGGTGTAGGTGGAACCGTTGGTGCGGTTCAGGTTGCCCAGCGCGAAGCCGCCGATGCTGCTGGATCCCAGCGTGTAGGTATCGGCATCCGAGGTGACGCCGATGGTGGCGGTCACCACGTCACCGACCTTCATCGTCGTGTTGGCGACCGACACGCTGGAGACCACCGGCCGGTTGGCATCGATCGAATCGCCCGCCTGTCCCGACACGCCGGTGGTGTAGCTGCCGCTGGAGTTCCCGGCGGCGTCGGTCAGCACGATGCTGACGGGAATGTCGGAGGCACCGGCCACGTCGGTGCCGCCGTTGGTGACGGTAAAGGTGGCCCGGTAGGTCGAGTTGTCGACCCGCACCAGGTTGCCCAGCGCGAAGCCGTCGATCGAGCTGCTGCCCAACGTGAATGTGTCGGTGTGGGAGCCGACGCCGATGGTGGCGGTGACGATGTCGCCGACCTTCATCGCCGATGTTTGCGACAGCGTCACCCCGGTGACCGTCGGCGCGTGGGCGTCGATGGCGTCGCTGCCCTGGCTGATGGCGGTCGAATAGGTGGTGCTGGAATTGCCCGCGGTATCGCTCAGCACCACGCTGACCGGCACCGTCGACCCTGCCGCGACGTCGGTGCCGCCTTCGGTGACGGTGAAGGTCGCGGTGTAGGTGGAGCTGTTGCTCCGGTTCAAGTTGCCCAGCGCGAAGCCGCCGATGGTGCTGCTGCCCAGCGTATAGGTGTCGGCATCCGAAGTCACGCCGATGGTGGCAGTCACCACGTCGCCGACCTTCATCGTCGCGTTCGCGATCGACACGCTGGAGACCACCGGCCGGTTCGCGTCGATGGCGTCGCCGCTCTGGCTGATGGACGTGGTGTAGGCGGTACTGACGTTTCCGGCGCTGTCGCGGTAGACGATGCTGACCGGCAGGTCGGCGGAGGCTAGGTAGTCGGTGCCGCCGCTGGTCAACGTGAAGGTGGCGGTATAGGTCGAGCTGTTCAGCCGCGACCCGGCGGCCAATTGGTAGCCGGCGATGCTGCCGGTATCCAGGATCAGGGTATCGCTGTCCGATGTGACCCCGATGGTGGCGGTGACGATGTCCCCGGCCTTCGCCGCGCTGTTGGAAATGCTGACCGAGGTGACGGCGGGCGCGTTGGCGTCGATGGCATCCCCCGCCTCTCCCGACACGCCGGTGGTGTAGACGGTGTTGGCGTTGCCGACGCTGTCGGTCAGCACGATGCTGACCGGGATGTCGGCGCTGCCAGCCACGTCGGTGCCGCCGCTGGTCACCGTGAAGACACCGGTGTAGGTGGAGTTGTCGACGCGGCTCAGGTCGCCGAGCGCGAAGCCGTCGACGGTGCTGGTGCCCAGCGTGTAGGTGTCGCTGTCCGACGTCACGCCGATGGTGGCGGTCACCACCTCGCCGATCTTCATGGCCTCCGTCTGCGACAGCGTCACGCCGGTAACGGACGGCGGCGTCGCGTCGATGGTGACCGTCAGCGCCGAGGAGGCGGTGGAGGTGTTGCCGGATGCGTCGATCGCCTTGGCGGTCAGGGAGTGCTGGCCGTTGCTGAGCGAGGAGGAGGTGATGGTCCAGTTCCCGCCGCTGGACGCCGTGGCGGTGCCGACGGCGGTGCTGCCGCCGTCGTACAGGATCACCCGGCTGTTGGCCTCGGCCGTGCCGGTGTAGGTGCCGGCGGCCTTCCGGGTCCAGTCGTCGGTGTCGTACTGGCCGGTGTCGTCGGCGGCGATCAGGTCGGGCGCGGACGGCGCGCCGGGTGCGGTGGTGTCCACGGAGAAGGTGAAGCTGTCGAAACAGGGCTTGAACGCGGTCGAACTGGTGACCGTGAATCCGGTGACGCCCGTCCAGTTCACGGTATGAATGGTCGGGTTGTTGACGCCGGAGATGGAGGCCAGACTGGCGGCGGAGTTGCTGCCACCAATCGGCGTGGCGGTCCCGGTCACGGTCCCGCTGTTGCTCCCGAACCCGAAGGACGTCAAGTCCACCGCGGACGAGAACGTCACGGTGACGGTGGTGACGGCGGCCATGGGGGCCGTGGTCACCACGGCGTCCATGTAGGAGGAGAAGATCGTGTCGGCCGTGACGGTGACCACCACGCCGGACACCATCTGCTGGACGCTTCCCGTACCGAAGCCCGTGGTCGACGTCGAGGCGAAATCGAAGACAGCCATGCCACACCCGATCCTTCACCATCCCGCTTGGCATCCGTCGCGCCGGCAATGGGCGAAGGCTGCGCGGGTTTTGAGTTAAATCCGCTATGCCACCCTAAAGGTGGTAGGTCGACAGGATATGGACGGGATGTGAACAGCCGTTCACATCGGCGGTTTTTCCGCCCGGCGCGCGTTGCACAAGCGCCCGGAACTCGGGCAGGATCGCGCGCACGTCCCTGTGTTTCAGCCCGGTTCCTCTCCTATGCACCCCCCGCAGCCGGCGGACAGCGCGGCGCTGATCTCCTGCCTGATGGTGACGCGCGACCGGTTCGCGCAGGCGTGCCTCTCCATCGACTGTTTCCTGCGGCAGACCTACCCCCACCGCGAGTTGGTCATCATCGACGACAGCCGGGACGACCGGCTGGCCCGGCACGTGGCCGCCCTGGGCGATCCCCGCATCATCGTCGAGCGCGCCGCCGACCCGGCACCGACGCTGGGGGAGGCGCGCAACCGCTCCGTCGACCGCGCGTCGGGCCGCTACGTCTGCCAATGGGACGACGACGACCTCTACGACCCGCGCCGGCTGGAGGTGCAGATGCGCGCCCTGGCCGAGGCGGGGGCGCAGGCCTGCATGCTGCACCGCTGGACGATGTGGTGGCCGGACACCGGCCGCCTCGCCACGTCGCTGCGGCGGACGTGGGAGGGGTCGCTGCTGTGCGAGAAGGCGGCGATGCCGCGCTACCCCGCCATGCGGCGCAGCGAGGATACCGCGCTGGTGGACGCGCTGATGCGCAGCGCCAACGTGGTGCTGCTGGACGAGCCGCGGCTCTACGTCTACGTCGCGCACGGCCGCAACACCTTCGAGGCCGGGCACTTCGAGGCGCACTGGCAACACGCCGACGAACGCTTCGAGGGGGAACGCTTCCGCGCCCTTTGGGCCGAGCTGGCCGAGCGGATGCCGCTCAACGCCTACGCCCGCAGCCGCGCGGCCGCCGCTCCGCCCGCAGCGGACCCGGCGGCCCGGCCGGTGCTGGGCACCGTGGTGATCCCCTGCTACGACATGGCCGGCAGCATCGCCGGCACCCTGGACAGCGTGGCCGCGGCGGTGGACTTCCACCGGACGCGGACCGACGCGCGCCAGGGCGAGGTGCGCGTGGTGGTGGTCGACGACGCGTCCGCCGACGACGGGGCGGAGCGCGCCATGGCCTGGGCGCGCGGCCGGCCGGACCTCGACGTCGTGGTGGTGCGGCGCGCCCGCAACGGCGGAGCGGCGGCGGCGCGCAACCTTGGGGCGGCCTGCGCGGCGGGCGATCTGCTGTGGTTCCTCGACGCCGACGACGCGTTCCTGCCGCCGCACCTGACGGTGGGCGTGCTGACGATGGACGCCGTGCCGGACGTCGGCGCCGTGCGCACGCGCCTGGACTACAGCCACCCCGTCCACCCCGACTGGCGCAAGCCCATCGAGGAGTCGGTGCCCATCGCCCTGTGCGTGCGCAGGACCTGCCACGACTTCGTCGGCGGGTTCCCGGAGGACGAATGCTACCGCGAGGCCGGCGGCGAGGACGTGGGCTACGCCGTGCTGCTCAACGCCGCCTTCCTGGTCGCCGAGGCCGACGTGGAGACGGCGCGCTATGTCCGCCGGCCGGGCAACAACTTCGACCGCCAGTACGAGAAGTTCCGCCACCCGCTGGCCGAGCGCGCCCGCTTCCCCGCCGACGGCACCCCGGCGCAGGAGCAGGCACGGGAGGCCGCGCGGGCGCGGGCGATGGACGTCCTGCTGGGGCGGATGCACCGGCCCTTCGACGGGCCGCCGCGCAACATCCCCGGCCAGACGCGCCGGGTGCCGGTGTCCTTCCCCGCGCACGCCTTCGCCGATCCAGCCGAACGCATCGCCCGCGCGGCCGGGGAGTTCATCGAGCGCCACCGCCGCGACCCGCAGGCCTGCCCCCTCGACGCGCGCAGCGAACCGCTGGTGCGGGCCATCGGGCAGGAAGCCGCCGACGCCGGCCCCGATGCGGCGCTCCACCGGCTGCTGGCCATCGTCCGCCGCCACGACGCGTGGTTCTTCAAGCTGGCCGCCGCTGTTGCGGCGCAGCAGCTCGGCCGGCGGGCGGAGGCGCTGGACCTGGTCGAGCGGGCCCGCGGCCAGAATCCGATGGACCTGTACGCGCAGGAACTCTGGCTGGGCCTGCAGGAGGAGGCGATGGGCCGCTCCCGCCTGGAGGAGATCGACGCCGGCCTCAAGGGCCGCTTCTGCGAGCGCCCGTTCAAGTGGATGGAGTTCGTCGGCAAGGACGCCTGGGTCTGCTGCCCCTCCTGGCTGCCGGTGCCCATCGGCGCGGCCGAGGCCGCCGGGGCGGCGTGGACCGGCGCCACGGCGCGGGCGATCCGCGCATCCGTGCTGGACGGCAGCTTCCGCCATTGCAGCCGCCTGAACTGCCCGTGGATCGCCGACGGCGCCCTGCCCCGACGCGAAGACGTCGCGGCCGACGCGTGGCACACCCCGGCACCACCGCCGCCCACCTACCTGAACCTGGGCTACGACGACTCCTGCAACCTCAGCTGCCCGTCCTGCCGCACGGAGATGCGGGTGGCGAACGCCGAGGCGCAGGAGAAGGTCCAGGACCACTACCGCCGCTGCGTCGAGCCGATGGTGGCGACCGCCGCGGTCGTCAACGTCACCGGCTCCGGCGATCCGTTCGCCAGCCGCCACTTCCGCGCCCTGATCAAGGATCTTGGGAGGCGCCCGGACCTGCGGATCGACCTGCAGACCAACGGCGTCCTGTTCGACGAGCGGGCGTGGGAAGACCTGTCGCTGTCCGGCCGGGCGCGCCGGGTCTGGGTCTCGCTCGACGCCGCCGATCCGGCGACCTACGACCGCGTGCGGCGCGGCGGCGACTTCGGGCGCGCCCTGCGCAACGTCGCCTTCCTGGCCGGCCGGCGCGCGGCGGGGGAGCTGGCCTTCCTCGGCCTCGACTTCGTGGTCCAGCAGGCCAACTTCCGCGAGATCCCGGACTTCGTGGCGCTGGGGGAATCCCTGGGGGTGGACCGCGTGCGCTTCAACATGATCCGCAACTGGGGGACCTTCGGCGCCGCGGAGTTCGCCGGCCACTTCATCGGCTCCCCCCGCCACCCGGAGCATGCGGACTTCGCCGCGATCCTGGACGGCCCGGCCTTCGCCGCCCCCATCGTCGACCCCGGCAACCTGTGGCAGTTCGTCCGGCGGACCCGTCCGCCCGTACACGCGCCGGATCCCGACGTGCTGCGAACCTGAAGCCCCCTTTCAATGCCCCTGCCCGTGGAATTGCCCTTATGACCCTGCGCGTGCCCGTCTCCTGGGGAGAGCTGCTGGACAAGATCGCCATCCTGGAGATCAAGGCCGAGCGCATCGGCGACGCCGCCAAACGCGCCAACGTGACGCGTGAGCTGGCCGAGCTGTGCGGCGTGCGCGACGCCTCGGGCGCCGACCTGGGCGCCGTCGTCGGCATCGTCGCTGGCCTGAGGGCCGTCAACGAGACGCTGTGGGAGGTGGAGGACGCCATCCGCCTGCTGGAGCGGCGCCAGGACTTCGGCCCGGCCTTCGTGGCGCTGGCGCGCCGCGTCTACATCACCAACGACGAGCGCGCCCGCCTGAAGCGCGTCATCAACGACGCGCTCGGCTCCGAGTTGGTCGAGGAGAAATCCTACGCGTGAGCGCCACGGCCGAACGCCTGAACGCCGCAGCCGCCCATCTCCGGGCCGGCCGCCTCGCCGCCGCCCGCGAAACGCTGGCCGCGCTGCCGGCGGAGGAGGCGCGCCGGCCGGACGCGCTGCACCTGATGGGCGTGGTGGCGCTCCAGTCCGGCCAGCCGTCGACGGCCGTCGACCTGCTGCGCCGCGCGGTCGGCGCCGACGGCTTGCAGGCGCACTATCGCTCCAACCTCGGCTTGGCGTGGCGCGCCCTGAAGCGCGACGCGGAGAGCGCCGCCGAGTTGCGGCGTGCCGTGGCCTTGCGCCCGGACGGTGCCGACTACCTCGCCAACCTGGCGGCGGCGCTGCACGCGCTGGGCCGCCTGCCGGCCGCCGCCGGACTGCTGGGCCGCGCCGTCCGGCTGGCGCCGGGGCACGGCTCGGCCAACGCCGCTCTCGGCGCCGTGCTGGGCGACCTGGGCCGCCCGCAGGACGCGCTGACCGCTCTCGACGCCGCCCTGGCGTGCGCGCCGTTGCTGGCGGAGGCGCATTACAACCGTGGCGGCGCGCTGCGCGCACTGGACCGGCACGCGGACGCCGCCGCCGGCTACCGCCGGGCGCTGGCGCTGCAGCCGGCGCACGCCGACGCGCTCAACAACCTGGGGATCACGCTGCGCGCGCTGGACCGGCCGGCCGTGGCGGCCGCGCTGTTGCGGCGCGTGCTGCGCCTGCGGCCGGATGACGTGGAGGTGCTGAACAACCTCGGCAACGCGTTGCACGACGCGGGCGCCCTGGACGAAGCAGCCAGCACCCTCGGCCGCGTGGTGGCGGCGCAGGCGAACGCGGCCGGGAACGACGACCCGGCGGTACTGAGCGACCACGGCGTGCGCCTGCGCGCCGCCGGCCGGCCGGCGGAGGCCGCCGGGCTGCTGTGCCGCGCCGTGGCGCTGCGGCCCGACCATCCCAACGCCTACGGCAACCTGGGCCCGACGTTGCGCGCGCTGGGCGATGCCGCCGCCGCGGCGCGACAGCTGCGCCGCGCGCTGGCGCTCAGCCCGGCATTCGCCCAGGCGCACTACAACCTCGGCAACGTCTTCCTGGCCGGGGAACGCTACGGCGACGCGGCAGCCCGCTTCCGCGCCGCCCTGGCGCTGAACCCTGGCGATTCCTCGGCGCTCAACAACCTGGGCGTGGCGGCCCGTGAGTCCGGCGACCCGCGCAGGGCGGCCGACGCCTTCGCCCGCGCCACCCGGCTGCGCGGGGCCGAGGCCGGCGGCGTGGCCAACCTGGGTGCGGCGATGCTGGATCTGGGCGAGCTGGACGGTGCCGCCGCGCGGCTGGCGCAGGCGGCGCGCCTCGACCCCGCCTGCGCCGAGGCGCGCAAGAACCTGGGCATGACGCTGCTGTTGCGCGGCGACCTCGAACCGGGTTGGGCGGAGTACGAGCACCGCTGGGACACCGCCGACTTCCGCCGCCGCGCCTTCCCGCAGTCGCGCTGGCGGGGCGAGGGCATCGCCGGACGCACCATCCTGGTCTATGCCGAGCAGGGGCTGGGCGACACGCTCCAGTTCGTCCGCTACGTGCCGCTGCTGGCGGCGCGTGGCGCCCGCGTGGTGCTGGAGGCGCCGCGCGTCCTGCACCGGCTGCTGTCCACGCTGCTTGGCGGCGCCACGCTGATCGGGGTCGGCGAGCCGCCACCCGACTTCGACGTGCACTGCCCGCTGCTCAGCCTGCCGCTGGCCTTCGGCACGCGGCTGGAGACGGTGCCCGCCGCCGTCCCCTATCTCGCCGCGGAGCCCGCGCGCATCGCCCATTGGCGCGAGCGCCTGCCGAAGGCACCGCTGCGCGTCGGCATCGTCTGGCAGGGCAACCCGGCGGCGAAGGTCGACCGCGGCCGCTCGCCGCCGCTGTCGTGCTTCGTGCCGCTGGCGCGGGTGCCCGGCGTGGCCCTGGTCAGCCTGCAGAAGAACCACGGGCTGGACCAGCTCTCCGCCTTGCCGCCGGACGTGACGGTACACACGCTGGGCGAGGACTTCGACAGCGGCCCCGACGCCTTCCTCGACACCGCGGCCGTGATGGAGAACCTGGACCTGATCGTCACGTCGGATACCTCGGTCGCCCATCTCGCGGGGGCGCTCGGGCGGCCGACGTGGCTGGCGCTGAAGGCGGTGCCGGACTGGCGCTGGCTGATGGAGCGAAGCGACAGCCCCTGGTACCCGAGCATGCGCCTGTTCCGCCAGGAGACGCCCGGCGACTGGGGCCCGGTCTTCGCCCGCATGGCGGCGGAGCTGCCCGCCCTGTCGCCCGCCGCCGCGGGCGCGGACGCGCTGCGCCGCCTCCTGGCGCTCGACCCTTGCGCGGCCGAGGCGCGCAGCGACCTGGGGATGCTGGCGGGAAAGGCCGGCGACGCGCCGCGCGCGGCGGCGCTGCTGCGCCAGACCGTCGCCGTGCGGCCGGATTGGGCCGACGCCCACAACAACGCCGGCATCGCGCTGCGTGCCGTCGGCCAGCCGGACGCCGCGCGGGCCAGCCTGCGCCGCGCCCTTCTCCTGGCGCCGGACCATGCGGAAGCGCCCTGTCACATCGGCAACGCGGAGTTGGCCGCCGGCCGGCCGGCGCCGGCCGCCGCGGCGTTCCGGCGCGCCATCGCGGCGCGGCCGGGCTTCGCGGCGGCCTACAACAATCTCGGCCACACGCTGCTGGAGCTGTCCGACGTCGCCGCCGCCGTCACCACGCTGGAGCGCGCCCGGTGCCTGCAATCGGGGGACGCGGGGGTGGCCGCCAATCTGGCGGCGGCGATGCACGGTCTCGGCCGGCTCGACGCCGCCGCCGATGCCTACCGCGCCGCCGTCGACGCCGACCCGGCGAATGCGGCGGCGCGGACCAACCTGGGCATCACGCTGCTGCTGCGCGGCGACCTGGAGGCCGGGTGGCGGGAGTACGAGCACCGCTGGAACCTGCCGGAGTTCAGGCGGCCGCCCCTGACGCAGCCGCTCTGGCGCGGCGAGGACCCGGCCGGGCGGACGATCCTCGTGCACGCGGAGCAAGGGCTGGGCGACGTCCTCCAGTTCGCGCGCTACCTGCCGCTGCTGGCCGAACGGGGCGCGCGGGTGATCTTCGCCGCGCCGCGCATTCTGCACGCGCTGCTGGCGACGCTGCCCGGGCCGGTGCGGCTGGCCGATCCGGACGCGGCGCTGCCGGAGGCCGACCTGCAGTGCCCGCTGCTCAGCCTGCCGCTGGCCTTCGGTACCCGGCTGGACACCATTCCGGCCCAGGTTCCCTATCTGGCCGCCGAACCCGGCCGGGCAGCGGCGTGGCGCGGCCGGCTGCCGGACGCCCGTCTGCGGATCGGCATCGCGTGGCAGGGCAAGCCGACGGCGAAGGTCGACCGCGGCCGCTCGCCGCCGCTGTCGTGCTTCGTGCCGCTGGCGCGGGAGCCCGGCGTGGCCCTGGTCAACCTGCAGAAGAACCACGGGCTGGACCAGCTCTCCGCCTTGCCGCCGGACGTGACGGTACACACGCTGGGTGAAGACTTTGACAGCGGCCCCGACGCCTTCCTCGACACCGCGGCCGTGATGGAGAGCCTGGGCCTGATCGTCACCTCCGACACCTCCATCGCCCATCTCGCCGGGGCGCTCGGGCGGCCGACGTGGCTGGCGCTGAAGGCGGTGCCGGACTGGCGCTGGCTGATGGAGCGAAGCGACAGCCCCTGGTACCCCGGCATGCGCCTCTTCCGCCAGGAGACGCCCGGCGGCTGGACCCCGGTCTTCGCCCGCATGGCGGCGGGGTTGCGCATGGCCGGGCGCCGGTCAGCGGAAACCGGATCGTTCGAACCCGCGGCTCAAGGCCCGTCGAATTGAGCAATACCCGGCCGCTGTCCGGGGCGCCGATACGCCGCTGTGGACGCATTGCGCCCCCGCGGCGAGTTGGCGCAAGATCGCGGAGCGCCCTTCGAACAGCTCGGTTTCTCTCCATGCGGCTCATGCACCGGCTGCGGCCGGTACTCTGGATGGTCCTGGCGTGGCTGGTTGCCGTGGCCCCTCCGGTCCACGCGCGGGATGCCGCTCAGGAGCCGTGGAGCCGCCTGAGCAGCCCGCTGTTCAGCCACATCGGGCAGGCCGAGGGGCTGCCCTATCCGGTCGCCCTGGCCCTGGCGCAGGACGGCGACGGCTTCCTGTGGTTCGGCACGCCCGGGGGTCTCGCGCGCTGGGACGGCTACCGGATGCGCGTGTTCCGCCACCGCAGCGGCGACCCGGACTCGCTGCCCGAGAACATCATCGCCGACCTCAAGGTCGATGAGCGGGGCCGGCTGTGGGTCGGCACCGTCTCGGGCCTCGTCGCGCGCTACGACCCGGCGCGGGAAGGCTTCATCACTCACCGCGACAAGGACGGTGGCGGCGGCCGGATGCTGGGCTTGGAGAATGATGGCGCCGGTGGCCTGTGGGTCGTCGGGACCAGCGGCATCGCCCATCTCGACCCCACGTCCGGGCAATGGCGGCGTGACGACCCGGCGGCCGTCGGGCTGCCGCGCGGCGAGGTGTCGGCCGTTCGGCGCGACCGGCAGGGCACGCTCTGGCTGGGCACCGCGTCCGGCCTGATGCGATTGGCCGGCAGCGGCCGCTTCGAACCGGTGCCGATGGCGGACGGCGCCGATCCGGTGGCCGCCACCACGCTGTTCGAGGACCGGACCGGCATGCTGTGGTTCGGCACGGCGACCGGCCGGGTCGGCACCGTCGATACCACGGCCGGCGACACCACAGCCGGCGCCGCCGGCACGGCGCGCGCCCGGCTGCTGGAGGCCCGCTTGCTGGATAGGGTGGCGCCGTCCGGACATCGGGTCACCGCCATCGTCGAGCCGGAGCCGGGCACCCTGTGGATCGGCGAGTTCGGCGGCGGCATCCGCGAGCTGCGCACGGCGAGCGGCGCCGTGCGCGCGATCCGCCACGATCCGAAGGCCGACACCAGCCTCAGCGATGATTCCGTTTCGGACATGCTGGTCGACCGGTCCGGGCTGGTGTGGGTCAGCGGCGTGGGCGGCGTCGACCGGCACAACCCGACCGACCATGGGATCGGGACGATCCTGCCCACGGCCCCCGATGGGCTGTTGGGCAAGGACGTGCGCAGCATGGCGGTGCGTGCCGACGGCACGGTCTGGCTGGGCTTCCGCAGCGAGGGCATTGCGCTGCTGGACCCGCTCGCCGGCCGCGTGGCCGAGATCCAGCCGGGTGCGGGACCCGGCGTCGGGCTGCCCCGGCAGATGGTCCAGGCCCTCGCCGTGCAGGCGAACGGCGACGTCTGGGCCGGGATGCGCCAGGGCCTGCACCGGGTGGAACCGGCGACCGGCAAGGTGTCCGCCTTCGTGCCGTTCGCAGGCGCCAACGTGCTGTCGCTGCTGATGGAGGAGCCGACGCTGTGGGTCGGCGGCAGCCGGGGGCTGGCGCGCATCGACCTGACGGCGGGCACGGCGCGCCTCTTCGCGCGCGAGGCCGGCCGCGCCGACAGCCTGAGCGACAACAGCGTGCAGGCCCTGCTGCGCGACAGCAAGGGGCGGCTGTGGGTGGGAACGCAGCGCGGGCTGAACCTGTTCGATGCCGAGCGGGGCACGTTCCGCCGCTTCCTGCACGACCCCGACGACCCGGACAGCCTGCCCAACGACATCGCCAACGCGTTGCTGGAGGACCGCCAGGAGCGGTTGTGGGTCGGCACGGCCAACGGCATCGGCATCCTCACCCCGGGGCCTGACGGCAAGGCGCGCTTCCGGCACCTGGGCAGCGCCCATGGGCTGCCGCACGACACCGTCACCGTCCTGCTGGAGGGTCGGGACGGCGTGGTCTGGGTGGGCGGCGGCGACCGCCTGGCCATGGTCGATCCCCAGACCCTGTCCGTTCGCACCTTCGGGCCGGTGGAGGGGGCGGGGATCCGCACCCATTGGGCAGGCTCCGGCGCGCGGCTGCCGGATGGCACGCTCCTCTTCGGCGGGTTTGGCGGGATGACGGTCGTCCGCCCCAAGGTGCAGCCGGATTGGGTCTTCCGGCCGCCGGTCGTGGCGACGGAGGTGCGCATCGGCGGCAAGCCCGTGCCGGTCCCTGCGGGCGGCGCACCCGTCCTCGTCCCGCCGGACGACCGCCACGTGGAGGTCGAGTTCGCAGCACTCGATCACTCGGCCCCGCGGCAGAACCGCTACGCTTATCGGCTGGAGGGGTTCGACCGTGATTGGGTGGCCGCCGACGCCAGCCATCGCCGGGCGACCTACACGGGCCTGCCGCCGGGTTCCTACCGCCTGCTGGTCCGCGGCAGCAACCGCGACGGCGTGTGGAGCGAGCCGCCGCTGATCCTGTCCCTGGAGGTGCTGCCGGCCTGGTATGAGACCCTATGGTTCCAGGGCGCCGCCATGCTGGCCGGGCTGACGCTGCTGTTCGCCGGCGTGCAGGGGCGCACCGCCATCCTGCGTCGCCGCCAGCGGGAGCTGGAGCGGCAGGTCGCCCTGCGCACGGCCGAGGTGCAGGCGGCGCACGCCCGCGCCCTCGGCGAAGAGGCCGCCGCCCGCCGAGCGAAGGAGGAGGCGGAGGCCGCCGACCAGGCCAAGTCGCGGTTCCTGGCGGTCGTCAGCCACGAAATCCGCACGCCGCTGAACGGCGTGTTGGGCATGCTTCAGATGCTCGATCCGCGCGGGCTCGACGGCGAGCAGCGCCGGCGGGTGGAGATCGCCAAGCAGTCGGGCGACACTCTCATCGGCCTGATCGAGAGCATCCTGGAGTACGGGCGCTACGAAGCGGAAAGCGAGACCGTGCACGCCAGCGTGATCGATCCCCGCCGCCTCGCCGAAGGGGTCGTGGAGCTGTACCGGCCGCAGGCCGAGGCGAAGGGTGTCGCCTTCGACCTGGACATCGCGCGGGAGATGCCGGCGCTCATCCGCTGCGATCAGGTGCGCATCGCCCGGATCCTGCACAATCTTCTGGGCAACGCCATCAAGTTCACGCCGCGCGGACGCATCGCCGTGTCGATCGGCTGCACGCCGGATCCCGGCCAGGAGCGGTGCACGCTGCGCGTCGAGGTCGCGGACAGCGGGATCGGCATCGCACCCGACATGCACGAGGCCATCTTCCGGGACTTCGTCCAGGCCGACCATTCCATCGCCCGGCGGTTCGGCGGCACCGGCCTGGGCTTGGCCGTCTGCCGGCGGATCGCGGCGCTGCTGGGCGGCAGCCTGACGGTGGAGAGCGCCGTCGGGGTGGGAAGCACCTTCCATCTGGCCGTGCCCGTGGCGGTGGTTCGGGACGAGCCCGCCGCCCCGGCCGCCGCACCGGAGGACGAGCGCCTGACGATTCTTCTGGTCGACGACGATCCGGTCAACCGCGAGGTTGCCGTCGGGCTGTTCGGGCGCCTGGGGCATCGGGTCGAGGTCGCGGCCAACGGTGTCGCGGCTGTCGCCGCCGCCCAGACCGCCACCCAGACCGCCGCCGGGGCCGGGTTCGACGTCGTGGTGATGGACCTGCACATGCCCGGCATCGATGGTGTCGAGACGATCCGGCGGATCCGGGATCTGCCGCCGCCGGCCGGAGGAGAGTGGCGCTTCATCGTGATGACGGCCGATGTCACGGAGGAAGCCCGCCAGCGGTGCGCCGGGGCCGGGATCGCCACGATCCTGAGCAAGCCGCTGCATCTCGACGCCCTCCGCGACGCGCTGGCCTCGACGCCGGGCGAGCGGCGCCGACCGGCGCCGCGCGTTGCGGCCGGCACCGACCCATCCGGCTGCCTCGACATTCCCTTCCTCTTCGGCCAGTGGGAAGCGATGGGCACGGCCGAACTGGTCCGGCTGACCCGGCTGTTCGGCCGGATGTCGCTGCGAACCGTCGCCGACCTGGAAGCCGCGGCGGCCGTGGACGACCAGCCGGCGGTGCGGATGCTGGCCCACCGGCTGCGCAGCGCCGCGGGCGCGCTCGGGCTGGTCAAGCTGGTGGCGGCGGCAGCGGCGGTCGAGAAGGCGGCGGAGGGTTCGGCCGGGGCCGACGCCGCGCTGGTGGGACGGTTGCGCCGCCTGCGCCGGGCGTCGCTCGACGCGCTCTTCCTGGCGGCGCGGACGCAGACACCGCCGGCCGGGCAGGCCGGGGATCAGGACGGCGCTTCGGTCTTGGCGCCCAACTTGTAGCCGATGCCGGGAACGGTGACGATGACGGGCTGCCCGTCATCGGCCGGCACCAGTTTGCGGCGCAGCCGCCCCACCAGGGTGTCGACCGTGCGCAGGTCACCGGCCAGGGTGCGGTTGCTCACCACCTCGATCAGGTATTCGCGGCTCAGCGGCCGGCCGTCCGCCTCGGCCAGCGCCGCCAGCAGGTCGAACTCCGCCCGTGTCAGCTGGATCACCGCGCCATCGCGCACGGCCAGCTCGCGCCGGGTCAGGTCGATGAGCCAGGGGCCGAACGCGACGATGGAGTTCCGGCGGGGCGTCCCGCGCTCCAGCGTGCGGCGGCGCAGCAGGGCGCGCGTGCGCGCCAGCAGTTCGCGCAGGTTGACCGGCTTGGTGACGTAGTCGTCGCCGGCCAGTTCCAGCCCGACGATGCGGTCCGTCTCGCTGTCCTGCTGCGTCACGAAGATGATGCCGACCGCGCTCTCCGCCCGGATCTCCTGGGCGAGCTGCAGGCCGCTGCCATCGGGCAGGTGGATGTCGACGAGCAGCAGGTCGGGTTTCGTCCGGCGCATCAGCTGCCGGCACTCGCCGCCGTTGGCCGCCTCGTCGACTAAAAACCCCTCGCGCGCGAAGTAGCTCGCGATCATCGACCGAGTGACGGGATCGTCCTCCACCACGATCAGCCGCGCGCGCACGTCCTCTGCCCGAAATTGCTCCATCTGTCCGCAGTCGTTACTTGAGGTTCGAGCCACGCTGCCGCTCAACAGCAGAGCGGATTATAGGACGAGTAGGGGCTTTGTTGGAGAATTTAAGAGCGCGCGGAGGCCGGTTCCGTTGAAAATTCTGGTGTAGGCGACTAAGGAACGGGTTCTGCTGTCTTAGGTGGCGGATCCGAACGGGGGCGGTCGGGACACGGCCCACGGCCAAAGAGTTCGCTTGCCACGTCGCCCCATTCCGAAATGGGCAAACAGAGCCGCCGGCTCTACCCGCCTGATGCGATTCGAGCGCGTGTGGGACCTTGAAACAAGCCACGCCGAGACGGCATGACCGGGCTCGGCGCGAGTGGCCTTCAGCCGGGCTCCCCGGATGCGCCGGCCTGCAGGTCGACATCGTGCGCAGCGATGGCGCGCCGGATCGTTTCGGCCGTCCGGGGCCTGCGGTCGAGGCACCGGGACACGGGGCCGGCCACCACCACCGACAGCTTCCGGTTGCCGATCGGCAGCGGCAGCGACACGCCGGCCAGATCCGGGATGTATTCCGAACAGCTCTGGTGGTAGCCGCGCTCCTGCGCCTGCCGCAGTTCGCTCTCGATCGCCTCCACGTCCATGGGGGTCGTGTCCGAATAGCGTTCGAACGCCAGCTTGCGGTAGATGGCCTGCCGGCCGTCGGGCGGCAGCTGCGCGAGGATCGCCCGCCCCACCGAACTCGCGTGCGCGGGCACCCGGTCGCCCACCTGGGCGTGGTAGCGAACCGAGTGGCCGGACTCCACCACGTCCAGGAACATCGCGAACGGGCCGCTGAGCGCGGCGATCGCCGTCGTCTCCCCGGTTTCCCGGGCGATCTGCGCGATCATCCGGTGCGCCGCCTCCGGCAGCGGCTCGGCGTCGGAAATGCACTGCACCAGCTTCAGCCAGCGGGGGGTCGGATAGTACCCCGCCCGCGGACGCGGCTCGTAGAGATAGCCCTTCTCGACGATCGTCCCGACCAGGTTGAAGGTGCTCGACCGTGGCCAGCCGAGGTCGTCCGAAATCTCGGCAAGCGTGGCCGGCCGCCGGCGCTGCGAAAAATATTCCAGCAACTCCAATACGTTGGCGGCCTGCTTGACGCTCATGAGACACATCATCCGATCAATCGTCCGTCACCTTTTCTAGCCGAGCGCGTGCCGTCGGCGCAAGGCGCTTGACGCCAAAATTCCTGTGTGAGCATAATAAATTCACGGACAGGAATTATCTGGATCCTGGACCAGCGGCGGAAGCCATCCAGCCCGACACCGGCCCCAAACCCGGGCAACGCCGCGGAGCGCACCAAACGAACAAAGCGAATGGGAGGAAAACCAATGCCGTCACCTCGATGCGGAGCCGCGCTGGCGCTGGCTCTGTCCGCATTCCTCGGCGCCTGCCCCGCGGCGGTGGCGCAGGTGCCCGTGAAGCTCGGCGTGCTGGCCGACATGTCCGGCATCTTCTCCGACATCGGTGGAAAGGGGGCCCTGGAAGCGACCCTGATGGCGGTGGAGGACTTCAGGAAACTGCCGGGCGGGGACGCGCTCAAGATCGAGGTGGTTTCCGCCGATGCGCAGAACAAGCCGGACATCTCCAGCACCATCGCGCGCACGTGGTTCGACACCGAAGGCGTCGACGCGCTGATCGACCTGCCGACCAGCGCCATATCGCTGGCCATCGCGCCGCTGGTGAAGGACAAGAACAAGGTGGCGCTGTTCACCGCCTCCGGCACCTCCGAACTGACCGGCAAGGCCTGCACCCCGAACTCCGTGCACTGGACCTACGACACCTGGGCGCTGGCGCACGGCACCGCCGAGGCCATCGCGAAGGCGGGCGGGAAATCGTGGTTCTTCCTGACCGTCGACTTCGCGCTCGGCCACTCGCTGGAGCGCGACGCCACCTCGGTGATCGCCGCCAACGGCGGCCGGGTCGCAGGCGCCGTCCGCCATCCCACTGACACCAAGGACTTCTCCTCCTACCTGCTGCAGGCCCAGGCGTCCGGCGCGCAGGTC
Source organism: Azospirillum sp. (assembly GCF_035627195.1). Taxonomy (GTDB): domain Bacteria; phylum Pseudomonadota; class Alphaproteobacteria; order Azospirillales; family Azospirillaceae; genus Azospirillum. Next base: position 4,283 of record NZ_DASPMG010000456.1, on the reverse strand, counting down.
GTGGCGCTCGCCAACGCCGGCGGCGACACCATCACCGCCATCAAGCAGGCGGCGGAGTTCGGCATCGTCGAGAGCGGGCAGAAGCTGGCCGGCATGCTGCTGTTCATCTCCGACATCCATTCGCTGGGGCTGAACACGGCGCAGGGCCTGCAGCTCACCACCGCCTTCTACTGGGACCTGAACGAACGCACGCGCGCCTTCGGCAAGCGCTTCGCCGAGCGCAACAACGGCCGCCACCCCAGCATGAACCAGGCCGGCGCCTATTCGGCGGTGCTCGCCTACCTGAAGGCCGTGGCGACGGTGGGCTCGGCCAAGGACGGGGCCGCGGTGGTGAAGGCGATGCGCGCGGCGGGCACCTTCGACGACCCGCTCTTCGGCGAGACCCGCCTGCGGGAGGACGGCCGCGTCGTCCACCCCATGATGCTGGTCCAGGTGAAGAAGCCGTCGGAATCGAAGGGTCCGTTCGATTACTACAAGGTGCTGGCCACCATCCCCGCCGAACAGGCGTTCCGGCCGCTGAAGGACAGCGAGTGCCCGCTGGTCGGCAAGTAGCGCGAAGCGCGCCTGCAAAAAACCCCCACCGCCATCACCCATGAACCGAGACATGAACCGAGAGGGGTCATGAGTTCGAACACCCATGCCGCGGCGCCGCCGCCGGCCGACACCATCATGCGTCATGAGCGGCTCTTCATCGGCGGGGCCTGGGTCGCTCCTGAGGACGGCGGGCTCATGGAGAGCATCGACCCGTCCGTGGGGCGCCCCTGGGCGATCGTCGCCTACGGCGGCGCCCGCGACGTCGACAAGGCCGTCGCCGCCGCGCGCGCCGCGCTGGAGGGGCCCTGGGGCCGCATGCCCGGCCACGAGCGCGCCGCCCTGATGCGCCGCTTCGCCGACCTCTACAAGGAGCGCGCGCGGGCGCTCGCCGTGCTGGAAACGCGCGATTCCGGCCGGGCGTTGCGCGAATCCCTGGCGGACGTCTCCGGCCATTCCAACGCCTACCACTGGTGGGCGTCCCTGGCCGACAAGCATTCCGGCCGCACCATCCCCATCGACGACAGCGTGCACGCCTTCACGTCCCGCGTGCCGGTCGGCGTGGTGGGCGCCATCACGCCGTGGAACGTGCCGCTGATGGCCGCGGCGTGGAAGCTGGGGCCGGCACTCGCCGCCGGGTGCACGGTGGTGCTGAAGCCGGCCGAGCACACGCCGGTCACCTCGCTCGAACTGGGCCGGCTGTTCGAGGAGGCGGGGTTCCCGCCGGGCGTGGTCAACATCGTTCCGGGCTACGGCAGGGACGGGGCCGGCGAACACCTCGTCGCCCACCCCGGCGTCGACAAGATCGCCTTCACGGGGGAGGGGGCCACGGCCAAGGCGATCCTGCGCGCCGGGGCCGACACCATGAAGCGCTTCACCTTCGAGCTGGGCGGCAAGTCCCCGCACATCATCTTCGCCGACGCCGACCTGGAACAGGCGCTCAACGCCGCCACCAACTCGGCCTGGACGCTGTGCGGACAGAGCTGCGCGCTCGGTTCCCGCGTGCTGGTGCAGCGGCCCGTCTACGACCGGGTGGTTGCCGAGTTCGCGCGGCGCGCCGGCCGCGTCCGGGTCGGGCCGCCGCTCGACGAGGCCACCCACATGGGCCCGCAGGCGCACGCCGAGCAGCTCGCCAAGACGCTGTCCTACATCGACGCCGGGCGCGCCGAGGGGGCCGAGTTGGTCACCGGCGGCCATCGCCTGACCGGGCCGGGGCTGGACGCGGGGTACTTCGTCGAGCCCACGGTCTTCGCCAACGTGTCCAACACCATGCGGATCGCCCGCGAGGAGATCTTCGGCCCGGTGGCGGCGCTGATCCCGTTCGACGACGAGGAGGAGGCGGTGGCGCTGGCCAACGACACCAGCTACGGCCTCACGGCCGGGCTGTGGACCGGCGATGTGGGACGCGCCCACCGGGTGGCCAGCCGCATCCGCGCCGGCATGGTGTGGGTGAACACCTACCGCTTCATCCGCTGGTCCACCCCCTACGGCGGCTTCAAGGCCAGCGGCTGGGGCCGCGAGAACGGGATCGAGGCGCTCGATTCCTACCTGGAGACGCGCACCACGGTGATCAGCACCACCGGCCGCTTCCCCGACGCCTACGCCACCTGATTTTCCCTTCCAATCGGAGAGAACCGATCATGCGTCTCGCCAACAAGCTCGCCGTGGTGACGGCGGCCGCCTCCGGCATGGGCCGCGCGGGTGTGGACCTGTTCCTGCGGGAGGGCGCCCGGGTGGCGGCCGTGGACATCGACGCCGACGCGCTCGCCGGCCTCGCCGCGGAGATGGCGGCCAAGGGCCACGCCATCGAGACCATCCGGGCCGACCTGTCCCGGCCGGAGGAGGTGCGCGGCTCCATCGCCGACGCCGCCGGGCGCCTGGGCGGCATCGACGTGCTGTGGGCGCACGCCGGGACGCCGGGGCCGGCGGGCGTGGAGAACCTCGACCTCGCGGCGTACGAGCACGCGATGGCGCTGAACGTCACCTCGGCCACCCTGGCGGCGGGGGAGGTCATCGGCCACATGCGCCGGCGCGGCGGCGGGTCGGTGGTGTTCACCGCCTCGGTGTCCGGCCTCGTGGGGTCCATGTTCAGCCCGGTCTACTCCGCCGCGAAGTTCGCCGTGGTGGGGCTGACCAAGTCGCTGGCCCAGCGCTTCGCCTCCGACAACGTGCGCGTGAACGTGGTGTGCCCGGGGCTGGCGGACACGCCGATGAAGCTGGGCTTCACCGGCCGCTCCGGCGATCCGGCCGAAGCCGCCGCGAACCAGGAACGCATGCTCGCCGCCGTGCCCATGGGCCGCCTGTGCAGGGCGGAGGAGGTGGCGCACGCGGTGCTCTGGCTGGCGTCCGACGACGCCTCGTTCGTGACCGGCGTGGCGCTGCCCGTGGACGGCGGCTTCACGGCGCGCTGATGCAAGCGGGCGGCGAGCGGCGCTGCCGCCGCCCCACTCGGAAAACCTATGCAGGAGGCCGCTCCATGGCCGGGCCGCTCGACACCATCACCGTGATCGATCTCAGCACCGTGATCGCCGGCCCCTATGCCGGCCACATCCTGGGCGACCTCGGGGCGCGGGTCGTCAAGGTGGAGCCACCCGCCGGCGACATCATGCGCGCCGCCGGCCCGGCCCGCTCGCCCGGCATGGGGGCGGCCTTCCTCAACTGCAACCGCAACAAGGAAAGCCGCGTGCTCGACCTCAAGGACGGGGCTCAGCGGGACGAGTTGCTGGACATGCTGGGGGAGGCGGACGTGCTTCTCCACAACATGCGCCCCGCCGCCGCCGAGCGCCTCGGGCTCGGCTACGAACCGGTGGCGGCCCGCAACCCGCGCCTGGTCTACTGCGCGATCGTCGGCTATGGCCAGGACGGCCCCTACCGCGACCGCCCGGCCTACGACGACGTGATCCAGGCCGAGGCGGGGTGGGCGGACCTCCAGGCTCGCACCGGCGGCGAACCCCGCTACGCGCCGACGATCGTCGCCGACAAGACCACCGGCCTCTACGCGGTGGCCGCGATCACCGCGGCCCTGCTGGCCCGCACGGTCTCCGGCACCGGGCAATACGTCGAGGTTCCCATGTTCGAGGTGATGGCCTCCTTCCTGGCCGTGGAGCACCTGGCCGGGCGGACCTTCCGCCCGCCGCTGGGGCCGACGGGGTACGGCCGCGTCCTGTCGCCCCACCGGCGGCCGTACCGCACAAAGGACGGCTACGTCTGCGTGATGCCCTACACGGCGGCGCACTGGCGGGCTTTCTTCGCGGCGGCCGGCCGGGACGACTGGGCGTCCGATGCCGCACTCGGCAGCGACGCCGCGCGCGCGGCGATGATCGGCACGCTCTACGAACGGCTGGCGGAGTGCCTGGCGGCGGACACCACCGGCCATTGGCTGGCGCTGCTGCGCGGCCTGGACGTTCCCTGCGCGCCCGTCAACGCCATCGACGATCTGCTGGAGGACGAGCACCTCACGGCCGTGGGGTTCTTCCAGCCGACGCTTCACCCCAGTGAGGGCGACATCCTGGGCGTCCGTTCCCCTTTGCGGTTCGCGCACGCGCGCCGTGCTCCCACCGACCCGGATGCCATGAACGGCGGCCGATGAACGGCAAAAAGCCCGCCTTTTTGGAGGCGGGCTTTTTGGTGTTTGGTTGCGGGGGCAGGATTTGAACCTGCGACCTTCAGGTTATGAGCCTGACGAGCTACCGGGCTGCTCCACCCCGCGGCAAGGCGGTTGCGTGTTGGGGGGAGGTCTGTGAGGAGGGTTT
>NZ_DASPMG010000455.1:0-7221 GCF_035627195.1 Azospirillum sp. | reverse complement strand
GACGTAGTCGCCGCCGTCCCACTTCACGCTCAGCGCGCCCGACTTCTCGTTCGTCACCACGACGGTGCCGGCCTCCTTGTAGGCCGAACCGTCGGTGTCGGTGCCGTTGTAGGTGTAGGTGCCGACGACGTTGGCCGACTGCGCCAGGGCCGCCCCCGCGAGGCCGACGACGAGCAGCGACGACAGAGCAAGCGTACGAAGCATTATTTCCCCCAGTCTTCGTGTCTCAAGACGTTGCCGCGCCGATGGGCCGGACAACGACGCGAAGCTACCGCATCCGGGGTAATGCGCAAGAGTAATTGTCGACCTCGGCGCCCGTTTTGAACGGCCATCAACAATATTTTCTTTCTGTAACGGAGATGTGGATGCCTGAAACCATGAACGTGGTCTGGTGGATCACGGCCGTCGAGCTGCCTGTTTTCGGCGGGTTGTTCTGGCTGATCGCGCGCCTGCGCAAGGATTCCGAGGACGCCCTGGCCGCGCTGCGCACCCGCGCGGAGGCGGCGCAGGCGCAGGTCCGCGACAGCCTCGCCGCCTACAAGCTGGAGGTCGCCAAGACCTACGTCTCCTTCGGCACGCTGAAGGACGTGGAAACGCGCCTGACCGATCACCTGCTGCGCATCGAGCGCAAGCTGGACTGCGGCGTCGCCGACGGGGGTGTGCGATGAGCCGCGCCCGTCTGGTCCCGATGTCCGCCGCGGCGCCGGCCGCCACCCCCGCCGCCGCGCCACCGCCAGCATCTACCACCGCGCCGCCCGCCGCCGGCGCGTCCACCGAAGAAGCGGTCGACACCCTCGCCCGCACCCTGTGGGGCGAGGCGCGCGGCGAACCGGTGCGGGGAATCGAGGCGGTGGCGGCCGTCGTGGTCAACCGCGTCCGGCGGGCCGAACGGCGTGGCGGCCACTGGTGGGGCGGCAGCGTCGTCGCCGTGTGCCGCAAGCCCTACCAGTTCTCGTGCTGGAACGCGAACGACCCGAACCGGGCCAAGCTGCTGGCGGTCACGGCGGCCGACCCGGTGTTCGCCACCTGCCTGCGCGTGGCGCGCCGCGCCGTCGCCGGGCTGCTGCCCGATCCGACCGGCGGGGCCACGCACTACCACCGCCTTGGCCTGCATCCGTCCTGGGCCACCGGCCATTCCCCGTGCGCGGAGATCGGCCGGCACCTGTTCTACGACGGCGTGGAGTGAGGCCGGGAAGGGAGAAACCCCGGCGGCCCGCTCACGCCTCGCGGATCATCGCCAGATAGATCTTCCAGGCGACCTCGACCGACACGCCGCCGGCGCGCGACCCGTTGGCCAGCATCGCCGCCGTCGGCTTCAGCGGAACCTGGGTGTGCGTCACGTCGTCCGTGGCCGTGGCGCCCGCCAGGTCCACCGCGTCACGGGTCTTCAGCATCGTCGTTGCCAGCGCGTTCATGGCAGTCCTCCATACGTTGCCATTGTTACAGCAAGCGCGATGCCAACCGGCGCCGCTGACGCTGCCACCGCAAAAGCCTTGATTCTGCTGGGGTTGGCCGGGTGCGCCGCAGCGCCGTTTGATTTTGATCAAGAATAATTTCTGCAAAATGCCGCATCGCGTTTGTTGCGCGGTTTGCATTTTGCAAAACGCGATTCCCGCAACACCCTTTCCGGTGTCCCGCCGCGCTCTTGCGGCTCTGGTCCGTGGAGGCGCTTTCGGGTAGTGTCCCGCCCGCCATGACCGAGCGAATCATCCATCATATGTGCCGCGCCGAGGAGTGGGAGCGAGCCGCCCCCACCGGCGCCTATCCGGGCTCGTCGCAGGATGCGGCGGACGGCTTCATCCACTTCTCCACCTCCGCCCAGGTGGTGGAGAGTGCGGCCAAGCACCGCGCGGGGCAGGACGGCCTCGTTCTGCTCACCGTCGACGCCGCCCGCCTTGGCCCCGCCTTGAAGTGGGAGCCGTCGCGCGGCGGCCAGCTCTTCCCGCACCTGTACGGGCCGCTCCCGGTGTCGGCGGTGCTGCGCGCAGCACCGCTGCCGCTGGGACCCGACGGCCGCCATGTGTTTCCCCCGCTGGATGAGGTTCCGCTGTGATCGACCTGTTCCCCGTCGTGGGGCCGCTGCTGCGCTCGTTCGATCCGGAGACGGCGCACACCCTCACCGTCCGCGCCCTGGCGCTGGGCCTCGCCCCGGCGGTGCGGGAGGTGGACGACCCGGTGCTGCGCACCCGCGTCTGGGGCCTGGACTTCGCCAACCCGGTCGGCCTCGCCGCCGGCTTCGACAAGAACGCCGAGGTGATGGACGCCATGCTGCGCCTCGGCTTCGGCTTCGTCGAGGCGGGCAGCGTCACGCCCCGCCCGCAGCCCGGCAACCCGCGCCCGCGCCTGTTCCGCCTGCCCGAGCTGGGCGCGGTGGTCAATCGCATGGGCTTCAACAACGGTGGGCTGGAGCAGTTCGCCCGCCGGTTCGAGGACCGTCTGGGCAATCGCAAGCGCGCGCCCGGCATCGTCGGCGCCAACGTCGGCAAGAACAAGGACACGGTGGAGGCCGCCGACGACTACGCCATCGGCGTGCGCCGCCTCGCCCCCTTCGCCGACTATCTGGTGGTCAACGTCTCCTCGCCCAACACGCCGGGCCTGCGCGCGCTCCAGGGGCGCGAGCCGCTGCAGGCGCTGCTCGGCCGCGTGCTGGAGGCGCGGGCGGCGTGCAAGCTGACGCGCAACCCGCCGGTTCTGCTGAAGATCGCCCCCGACCTGACGGACGAGGACAAGGCCGACATCGCCGCCGTGGCGCTGGACTCCGGCATCGACGGGCTGATCGTCTCCAACACCACCATCGCCCGCCCGCCGGAGTTGCCGGAGCGCTTCCGCAACGAGGCCGGCGGCCTGTCCGGCAAGCCGCTGTTCGGCCCCTCCACCCAGGTGCTGCGGGAGATGTACGCGCTGACGGGCGGCAAGCTGTCGCTGGTGGGGGCCGGCGGCATCGCATCCGGCGACGACGCCTACGCCAAGATCCGCGCCGGCGCCTCGCTGGTGCAGCTCTACTCCGCCCTGGTCTACGGCGGCCCGGCCCTGATCGGCGCCATCAAGCGCGATCTGGCTGCACGCCTGAAGGCGGATGGGTTCGCGTCCGTGGCCGACGCGGTGGGCGCGGATCACCATTAACGTCCCCTAAACCATGCTCGGCCACTCTCGGCGGCGTCGCAGCATTCGGCGGCGCTTGCCATGACCGTGCTCATCCACCTCGTCTACGCGCTTGCCTACACCGTCGCCGGGGTGTCGGTGGGCGTGACGCTGCCCTACATCCGGCCGGAGATGGACCCGCTGCCGGGCTGGCTGGCCGGCGCCTTCATCGTGCTGGCCGGCGGCCTCGTGCACGAGGTGGTCACCCGGCTCGACCGCGAGCGCGCAGCGGCCAAGCGCGTCTCCCGCCTGCGCGAGGTGGTGGAGGGCCTGCACGGCGAGGTCGCCCGCCTGACCGCCGACGTGGAGCGCGCCAACGCCGCGCTGGAGGAGGCGCGGCGCTCCGGCACCGTGGTCGGCTACGACACCGTGATGCAGGAGGTGAAGCTTCTCCAGTCGCTGGTCGCCCGCCTGCACGACAAGCGCGCTCCCCGCCCGACCCCGGACGCGCCGCCGCGCCCGCCGCAGTCGCGCCCCCGCCCGCCGGAAAGCGGCGGGCCGCTCGTCGCGACCCAGGCGCCTCATATGGCTTCCCCCCAGATCACGCCGCCGCCCGCCGCCAGCCCGATGGACGACGCGGCGGTGCTGGAGACGGTGCGCGAGGCGCTGAAGGCCGACCGCATCGACATCTACCTCCAGCCCATCGTCAGCCTGCCGCAGCGCAAGCACCGCTTCTACGAGGTGTTCTCGCGCGTGCGCGGCGCCGACGGCACGCAGATCAAGCCCGACCGCTACCTCGCCATCGCCGAGCGCGAGGGGCTGATCGCCACCGTGGACAACCTGCTGCTGATGCGCTGCATCCAGCTGATCCGCGAGACGGAGCGGCGCCAGCACCACATCGGCTTCGTCTCCAACATCTCGCCGGCCACGCTGGGCGATGCGGAGTTCATGAAGCAGTTCCTGCACCTGATGGCGCAGAACCAGGCGCTGGTGCCCAAGCTGGTGTTCGAGCTAGGCCAAGCGGACCTGCGCGCGGGGGAGGCGGTGACCATGGCCATCCTCTCCCAACTCGCCAAGCTGGGCTTCCGGTTCTCCATGGACCAGGTGACCGACATCGACGCCATCAACGTCGACGCGCTGCTTCTGCACGACTTCCGCTACCTGAAGATCGACTGCCACCTGCTGGTCGACCCGGAGATGAAGGGAAAGGTCGCAGCCCTGCGCAAACGCATCGAGGGCGAACCCATCGACCTGATCGTCGAGAAGATCGAGACCGAGAACCAGCTGATCGAGATCCTCGACATGGGCCTGGACTTCGGCCAGGGCTACCTGTTCGGCGAACCGCGCCTCAGCAAGAAGCCGGCGTGATGGTCTTTGCGTCGCACCATCGTCCCATGCTTTAAAGGCGCGCCCGTCCCCTGACCCCGCGCGCCATCACCATGCACCTCGTTCCCCAGCTCACCGGCCTGTCCTCCGTCGTCGACCGTTACGACGGGCTCATCCTCGACCTGTGGGGCGTGATCCACGATGGGGAGAAGGCCTATCCCGGCGTGCCGGAGGCGCTGGAGCGGCTGAACGCCGCCGGCAAGGTGCTGTGCCTGCTGTCCAACGCCCCGCGCCGGCCGGACGGCGTCATTCGCAAGCTGGAGGGCATGGGCATCGGCCGCGACCGCTACGCCCACGTCATGACCTCCGGCGAGGCGACGTACGAGGCGCTGCGCGACCGCGACGATCCCTGGCACGCCGCGTTGGGCCGCCGGCTCTACCACATCGGCCCGGACCGCGACATCGACGTGTTCGACGGCCTGGACTACACCGTCGTGCCGACGCCGGAGGAGGCCGACTTCGTCGTCAACACCGGCATCGTCGACTTCTCCGAAACGATGGCGGACTACGAGCCCCAACTTGCGGCCTGTGCGGCGCGCAAGCTGCCCATGGTGTGCGCCAACCCCGACCTGATCGTCATGGTCGGCGACGGCATGGTGATCTGCGCTGGCACGCTGGCCGCGCGGTACGAGGAGTTGGGCGGCGCCGTCTTCTACCACGGCAAGCCGCACGCCCCGGTGTACGAGCGCTGCCTGCGCCTGATGGGCATTTCCGACCATGCCCGCATCCTGGCGGTGGGCGACAGCCTGCGCACCGACGTGGCCGGCGCCAACGCCGCCGGCATCGACGTGGCGCTGGTCACCGGCGGCATCCACCGCGAGGAGCTGGGCGGCGCCTGGGGCGAGCACCCCGACCCCGATTCGCTGGCCGCCGCCATCGAGGCGTCGGGCCACGTGCCGACCTGGGCGATCCCCCGCCTCGTCTGGTAGGCTGGGTCTGGTAAGCCGAGGCTGGTAGGCCGGTCCGGTAGCCGGACCCTACTCGTCCAGCGGCACCGCGTCCTGGAGGGCGCGGCGCAGCGCTTGGCTCATGCCGCCGTCCTCGCTGAAGCCGCCGCGCTGCGTCGAATTGGCCGCCGCCAAACGGTAATAGCTGACGATGAAGACGCGGATGGAGGCCGTCAGGTTGGCCTTGCCGCGCTTCGAATCGATCATCGTGCACAGCTCGTTCAGCGTGCAGTTTTCCCGCTCGCAGATGTCCTTGAGGGAATCCCACAGCAGCGGCTCCATGCGCAGGCTCGTGCGCCGGCCGCTGACCGTGACGTTGCGGCAGATCAGGGCCGACCGCTCGTCCGACGCGCCTTTCCCCGCCATGTCGCCCCGCATGCTCCCGTTGTTTCCGCAGTCGTCGCTGCCCTGGGCCGCCGACGCGGCCGCATTGCACTCCTATGTATGATGATAGACAAGCAGCGTGTGCCCGTCACGCCAATTTCGACCGCCGGTCGCGATCGGGCCGTGCACACGGCCCGCCGAACGAAAGCCGGGCCGCGCACAACCCACGCTCGTTCCGCGCGGCGGCCCAAAACCCGCTTCCCTTCCGTGGCCGTTGGCTTTACCAACTCTTCGGGCGACGCGGGCCGTTCGGCGGCGGAGGATGGGGTTTGGCGATGGCGCATGCGGCGTGGCGGGGATTGGCGGCGCTGGGATTCGGGCTGGTTCTGGCCGGTCCTCTGCAGGCGGCTGACGGCACGCCGGCCGACGCGGTGCGCCAGCATGTCGCGCGCGTGCTGCCCGCCACCTGGGCGGTCGAGGAGGTGGCGGTCGACCCCGCCGAATCGGGTCCGGCGCTGCGCGTCGCGGCGCGCGTGAAGCTGGCCAGGCCGACCTTCGTCATCGACGGCCGCGACGGCCCCTTCACCTTCCTGCGCCCGGTCGCCGAGCCGGGGGTGGAGAAGGTGCTGACCGGCACCGCCACCACCACGCGCGGCCGCGACGGCGCCTTCGCCGTCAAGCTGGAATGGACCAACGCTGAGGTGCTGGACAGCCTGGGCAAGCCGGCCGCCGAGCTGCCCGGCCAGACCGTGGTGTCCGGCACGGAGGAGGCCAAGGCGCTGCGCGCCCGCCTCGACGCCGAATCCAAGCAGCGCCTCGCCGACGAGCAGGCCCGCCGCATGCGCGAGGAGGAGGAGTTGGCGGAGGTCAACGCCGCCGACCACGCGGTGCAGATGCGCGCCGACCTCATCAACGACATCCGCGCCCGCCTGCTGGGCGGCGAGCGCGCGGCGCGCATCGCCACCTACGAGGCGGTGCTGGGCGGCAACGACACCGCGCTGCGCCAGATCGCCGTGGAGGCGGCGCTGCAAAGCCGCGATCCGGTGCTGGCCAACCTGGCGTTGCGCGACTGGTTCGGCCGCAAGAAGGTCGTGCCCGTCCTGCTCTACGCCACCAAGGAGGACCCGAACAGCGAGACGGTGCTGCGCAACCTCGGCCCCCTGACGCTGGAGGTGCAGAGCTTCAACCCCGCGCACGGCAACATCGCCGGCAAGATGGGCGCACCCGGCTACAGCATCTCCATGCCGTCCGCCGCCAGCGGCTATCTGGCGCAGACGGAGCTGACCGTGCACTCCTACGGCTGCGCGCTGACCGTGCGCCTGACCGAGGCGCAGACCCTGGACGGGCTGTTCCGCTGCCAGACACTGCCGACGCTCATCGCCCGCATCACGCTGGACTGACGGGAGGGGCGATGCGGCGCCGGTCGGCCCTCCTGGCCTTCGTCCTTCCGATGCTGGTCACGGCCGCCCCGGCGCCGGCCGCC
>NZ_DASPMG010000454.1:0-12013 GCF_035627195.1 Azospirillum sp. | reverse complement strand
GCCGGACCGTATCACGCCGAACTGGTGTTGAAGGGCAACGACGTCGTGCTCTACGTCACCGACGCCGCCGACAAGCCGGTGGACGTGACCGGCGCCAAGGCCGAGGCAACCATCCTAGCCAACCGCCAGACCCAGAAGGTGGCGCTGGAGCCCGCGGGCGCCAACGCGCTGAAGGGGCAGGCGAACCTGGGCGGCGCGCACGACAGCGTCAAGGTGGTGACCGCGCTGACCATGCCCGGCCAGAAGCCGGTGCAGGCGCGGTTCGACATGGGCCACAGCGGCCACTGAAGCCAAAGAACGGGAGTTTCCCCATGAAGACCCTGTCCAGAAGATCCGTCGTCGCGGGGGGCCTCGGCGTCCTGCTGGTTGCCGGCGCCCTGGTCGGCGCGACGGCCTTCACCACGCCCGCCTCCGCGCAGCAGGTCGAGGTGTGGAAGTCGCCCACCTGCGGCTGCTGCGAGGGCTGGGTGAAGCACATGCAGTCCTCCGGCTTCTCGCTGAAGGTCCACACCATCGACGACGTCGACCCGGTGAAGGCCGCCAACGGCGTGCCGGACAACCTGATGTCCTGCCACACGGCGGTCGTCGACGGCTACGTCATCGAGGGGCACGTGCCGGCCGGCGACGTCCGGCGGCTGCTGTCCGAACGCCCGCGGGCCAAGGGTCTGTCCGCCCCCGGCATGCCGCAGTCCGCCCCGGGCATGGACAACCCCGGCCAGCCGTACGACGTGATTCTGTTCGGCGCGCCGGACGGCAACAAGGTCTACGCCCGGCATTGAGGGTGCGTACGTCAAAAGCCCCTCTCCCTCTACGGGAGAGGGGTTGGGGAGAGGGTGGTTACGGGCGGACGCCCGGAAGAAAGACTCTCTTCCGCCCTTCCGGGCGTAAATCCCCCTCTCCCCATCCCCTCCCGCGCTCTCAGCGGATCCAAAGGATCCGCCTGTCGCGGCAGCCGGATCAAAGATCCGGCGAGAGCAAGGGGGGAGGGGCAAAAAGGCAGCGGAAGCTCCTGCCTACTCCGCCACCGTCACCTTGATCTGGCCGTAGAAGGCGGCGAGGTTGCGGATGTCGTCGTCGTTCAGGCTCTTGGCGACGACGGTCATCTGCTCGTGCCGGCGGGTGCCGTCGCGGAAGGCCTTCAGCTGCGCCACGACGTAGGCCTCGTTCTGGCCGGCGAGGTTCGGCACGCCCGGCGCGGTCGTTATGCCCTGGCGGCCGTGGCAGGTCTGGCACATCATGGCCTTGGCTTGGCCCGCCTTGGGGTCCCCCTGAGCGTGGGCGGGCAGGGCGAGGAGAAGCAGCCCGGCGGCGGCCGGCAGGGCCGCTGCGGCAACGCGGTGGATCATGTCGGCTCCCGCTTCGGATGGCCGCGGGACGATGCCCCGCCCCGCGGCCAAGCCTCTCAGTTGGCGCTGCCCTCAATTGGCGCTGTAGGAGATGCGGTAGATCGCACCGGCGAGGTCGTCGGAGACGAGCAGGGAACCGTCGAGGTACTGCACGACGTCCACCGGCCGGCCCAGGTATTCGCCGGTCCCGTCGTTCAGCCAGCCTTCGGCGAACACCTCCGGCTTGCCGTTGGTGCCGTCGGGCTTCACCTCGGTGAACATGATGCGCGCCCCCACCGGCTTGGTGCGGTTCCAGGAGCCGTGCTGGGCGCTGAAGATGCCGTTGCGGTACTTCGTCGGGAACTGGCTGCCCGAGTAGAAGGTCATGCCCAGGTCGGCGGCGTGCGCCGGCATTTCCACCGCCGGGGCGACGGCGTCCTTCGGCGGTTCGGAATCCTTGTATTCGGCCGTGCGGACCATGCCGCCGCCGTACCAGGGGAAGCCGAAGTGCTGGCCCGCCCTGGTCGTGCGGTTCAACTCGCCTGGCGGGATGTCGTCGCCCATGCCGTCCACTTGGTTGTCGGTGAACCACAACTCGCCGTTGGCCGGGTTGAAGTCCATGCCGACGGAATTGCGGATGCCGCGGGCGAAGACCTCGCGACTCTTGCCGTTGCGCTCCATGCGGACGATGCCGCCGATGCCCTGCTCGTTGTAGAGCGTCAGCTTGCCCTTGTCGGGCACGTTGTAGGGCTGGCCCAGCGAGACGTAGAGCTTGTTGTCCGGCCCGATGCGGCAGACGCGCGCCCCGTGGTTGAAGGATTCCTCCTCCGACGGGATCAGCGACTGCGCCACCACCTCCACCGCCACGTCCGGGCTTTCGTAGAAGAACTCGGCGGCCGGGAAGACCATGACGCGGTTGTGCTCGGCCAGGTACAGGAAGCCGTCCTTGCTCATGCACGGGCCGTTCGGGACCTTGAAGTCGATGGACGGCGCGAAGCGCTTGACCTCGTCGCCGACGCGGTCGCGGTCGCGGTCGGTCACCGCCCAGACGTCGGCCTTGCGCGTGCCGACGAACACCACGCCGACGTTGGGACCGACCGCCATGTGGCGGGCGTCCGGCACGATGGCGTAGAGGTCGATCTTGAAGCCGGCCGGCAGCTTGACCTTCTTCAGGTTCTCGCGGATCTGCGCGGCGCGGGCGCCGCCCTGGTCCACCGTCTGGATGCGCAGCGAGGCGCCGGTGGACTTGAAATCCTGGAGCTTGCCGAGGTTGTCGGCGCCCGCCGACGACGCCAGCGCCGTCAGCGCGGTGGCGCCGAGCACCATGGACACCCAATGCTTGGCCTTCATTTTCCCTCCCATGGTCCGCCTGCGCAGGCACGGGATGCGCCGTTCCATGGGAGTCGATCGCGGCGGCGAAGGATCCGCGGAGCGGCGACGGGTGCTGCGTTTGGCCCTTTTTGGTTCGGCCGTCCTGACCGGCCGCGTTTTCCAGCCTGCCGCGCCCCTTGGGATTTGCGGTGCGCGGGCACGCCAGGTGAAATGGTTTCGCAGCATCAAGGTAAAGCTCAAGGCGCTCTTTCGAGGTAGGCCGATGGAAGCGCCGCGGGGACTTCGGTTGACGCGAGTCAATGCCCGGTCCTAGGATCGGGCTTAACGTCGTCGCCAGCCCAGCGGACAGCCGCCGGGCGTTGCGTGGTCCTCGGCAGGCATGAAGCGGTTTGGCCACATCGTCGCCGTCCTGGCGTTCGCCTTCGCGCTCGTGATGGGCGCGGCGGGCGGAGCCATGGCGCACGCCGGTCCCGATCACGGCGCGATGGACCACCACGGCTCGCACCACGCCCCCGCGCCTCCGCACGGCGATTCACACGGCGACCCGAACAGGGCCGCCCTGACCGTCGTGGCGCCGTGCTGCCCGGCGGCCGAGGCGCCGGCCGGCAGCATCGTCACCGTGGCGGTGACGATGGCCCGGGCGGTCTGGCACCCCCGCCCCGAATACACTCCCGGCGCCCGCGACATCGCGCCGGAGCCGCCCCCGCCCAAGACCAGCCTCTGATCGGCCGGGTCCGCCGACGCGCCGCGTCGGACGCCCGGCCTTGCGCGCGTTTCCGACCCACGCGATCAGAGGATCCTCGCCATGCCCGAGCACAGGCATATCACGACCCGTCGCGGCTTCATCGCCGCGCTGGGCTTCGGCGCCGTCTCCCTGTACGGCGCCTGGGCGGCCTATGGCGCCGCCCCGCTTCCCTTCGGCGGCCGTGGCAAGGCCGCCGCCGAGCCGCAGGCCGCCAACCCGCATGCCGACGCTGCGGACAGCGGCGGCCACGGCGCGTCCGCCGGCATGCCGCCGGAGGAGTTCCGGTTCGAGCACGAGTACTTCGTGCAGAAGCACGCCCAGCCGGACGGCAGCGTCGCCCCGGCGGCGGAAGGCCACGCGCACGCCGGCGGCGGCCACGACCACGAGGACGGCCAGGGCCACGGACCGGAAGGCGAGCCGGTCGACGTCTACCTGCTGGCGCAGAAGTTCGCCTACAGCCCGGACGTGCTGCGCCTGCGGGCCGGCGTGCCCTACCGCTTCCGCATGATGGCGGAGGACATCACGCACGGCGCCTCCATCCACCTGGGGGCCGCCAGCCGCATCATCCGCCTGCGCCCCAACGTGGTGAGCGAGCAGACGGTCACCTTCACCAGGCCCGGCGAGTATCTCGTCTACTGCACCGTCTATTGCGGCCAAGCGCACGACGCGATGCAGGGCCGCATCGTCGTCGCCGCCTGACGGGGGGAGGGAACCATGAGCACACGCACGTCATCCCTCACCGCCCGCGTCGCCGCCCTGCCGTCCGCCGACAAGGCGCTGCTGGCCGTGCTGTCCGGCGCGGCGCTGCTGGCGCTGGCGCTGGGCCTCGCCGGCGGGTTCGTCACGGCGCTCGCCCGCGCCGGCGCGCTCACCTTCTTCCCAGACGACGCGTACCGGCTGCTGACGCTGCACGGCGTGTCGGTCTTCTTCTACTGGCTCTACCTGATCCAGGCGGCGCTGCTGCTGGTGCTGTCGGCCGCCGAGAACGGCCGGGGGCTGGCACTGCGTCCGCTGGCGTGGCTGGGGGCCGCGCTGATGCTGGCCGGCTTCGCCGTCAGCGAGTGGATCTCGGCCACCGGCACGCCGCTGCTCTACGACGGCAGCCCGGAACTGGCGATGGACGACCCGCGCTCGGTCGGGTTCTTCGCGCTGGGGTACCTGCTGCTGGCCGCCGGCCTGACGGCGTCCGCCGGCAGCGGCATCGCCACGGTGCTGCAGCCGCGCCTACGCGGCGAGGCGGAGGAGTTCACCTCCGTCGGGTTCGCGCTGTTCGCCTGGGCCGGTTTCCTGGTGGTCAGCGCCATCGCCGCCGCCAACGCCTTCCTGCCCGGCGTGCTGTGGGCGGTGGGCGCCGGGCCGTTCCCGGCGGACCACGGCACGGAGTGGCACATCCTGTTCCACAACCTGCACTACCTGCCGCTGATGGCGACGGTGCTGGTGTGGTACGTGCTGACCGAACACCTGACCGGCGTCACCTCGATCCACGGCGCCCGGCTGTCCAAGGCGGTGTTCGCCGCCTACCTCGTCTTCGTGCCGCCGACCAGCCTCTACCACATGTTCCTGGAGCCCGGCCTGTCGGAGAGCGTGCGGGTGGTGGGCTCGCTGTTGTCGCTGTTCGTCTCGGTGCCGACGCTGGCGGCCTTCGCCATTATCGTCTCCTCGCTGGAGGCGAGCGCGCGGGCGCGCGGCGCCACCGGCCTGTTCGGCTGGATGCGCGGCCTGCCGTGGCGCAACCCGGCCATGGCGAACATGGGCTGGGCGGCGGTGAACATGATGCTGGGCATCACCTTCGCCTTCGTCCTGATCCAGGAGAGGCTGGCGCCGATGCTGTCGGACACCTTCTTCGTGCCCGGCTACTTCCACTTCTTCGCCGTCGGCGTGCTGACGCAGACCTTCCTGGCGGCGCTGATGGTCATTCTGCCGGCCCTGCGCGGCGGGGCGCTGTGGCGCCCGGCGTTGCTGGCGCGGATGCCGGCGTTCGTCACGCTGGGGCTGCTGGTGTTCGGGGCGGCGGGCATCGCGGCGGGCGTCATGGGCGTGCCGCGCCGGGTGTTCGACGTCGCCTACGGCGGGCAGGCGCCGGCGGCGTGGCCGGTGCTGATGGCGCTGGTCGGCGTCGGCGCCACGGTCTTCGCCGCGGCCATCTCGGTCACCGCCTGGGGCGTCGTCCGCACGCTGCTGTCGTGGCGCCGGTCGGAGATCGTGCCGCCGGTCACCGACCTGCGCGCGGGTCCGCGCGGCGTCGGCGCGGCGCCGGCCTGGACGGGGCCGGTGTCGGTCGCGGCGCTGGTGGCGGCCATGTACGTCTTCACCATCGCCGCCTTCCAGGTGATCCAGTCCCTGCCCATCGTCGCCCTTGGCGGCGGCCACGGCCATTGAGAGCGGGAGAGCCGTCATGAAGAACGACGAACTGTGGCTGACGCTGGCCATCGCCGCGGTGTGGGCGGCGCTGGCGGCGGTCTACGCGCTGGTGCCCAGCCTGGGCATGCCCGGCTACGTCCGGGTGTGGGGCGGGGGAGCGGCGCTGTTCCTGGTGCTGGCCGGCCTGCTGGCGGCCGTCGCCCGGCGGGCGCGGCGCTGACGCTGATACCGTCTGGCCGCGCCGGCGCGAAGCGCGGCGCGGCCCGACGTGCTGTGATGTTCGCCTTACGCCGCCACAGGCGACAGGCGGCGGATGAGGGTCTGGAGGGAGGCCCGCGTCGGGCCGCCGACGTCGCGGAAGCTGACGTGCAGGCGTTGCGCGCCGCTGGAGCGCACCTCGAACGCCACCTCGATGCCGTGGCTGGGTACCGACAGGGTGCCGCGCTGCCCGTCCGCGAGGTTCGGGCCGCCCACGATGGTGGCGCCGCCCTCGGAGATGTCCTGCAACCTGGCCTTGCAGTCGCCGCCGCCCGCCCGGACGATGCAGTCGGAATCGCAGCGGTAGCGCATCGCCATGCGGCGGTCGGCGTCCTTGGTGGAGGTGCGCACGACGCGCACCAGCACCTGCCGCAGCGCCTGGATGCTGCCCGCCACCTCGTCGGAGTTGGCGTGCACCTCGGTGGCCTGCCCGCGCGTCTCGTCGGCATCGCGGGAGACGGAGGCGATCAGCGACGACACCTCCTGCGCGGCAGCGCTCGTCTCGGCGACGTTGCGGCTGATTTCCTGCGTGGCGGCGGCCTGCTCCTCCATCGCCGCGGCGATGGAGGCGGAGATGTGGTCGATGTCGCCGATGGTCCGGCCGATGCCGGACACGGCCGCCACCGCCTCGCGCGTCGCCGCCTGGATCTCGCCGATCTGGCGGGTGATCTCCTCGGTCGAGCGGGCGGTCTGGTTGGCGAGGTTCTTCACCTCCGACGCCACGACGGCGAAGCCCTTGCCGGCTTCGCCCGCGCGCGCCGCCTCGATGGTCGCGTTCAGCGCCAGCAGGTTGGTCTGCCCGGCGATGTCGGCGATCAGCTTGGCGACGTCGCCGATGCGCCCCACCGTGTCCGACAGGGTCTGGATGGCGGTTTCCGTGCGCTTGCTGTCCTCCACCGCGATGGCCGTGACGGACCCGGCGTGCGACACCTGGGAGGTGATCTCGCGAATCGAGGCCGCCAGCTCCTCGGTGGCCGCGGCGACGGCCTGGGCGTTGGCCAGCGCCTGTTCGGCCGCCGCCGCCACGCCCTGGGAGTTCTGGCTGACCCGGTCGGCCGAGCCGGCCATCAGGTCGGCGCCCTGCGCCATGGCGCTGGTCCGCGACGCCACCTGGTTGACGGCGTCACCGGCCTCGCGCTCCACCGTCTCGGCCATTTCCAGGAGTGCGCGGCGGCGATCCTCGTGGGCGCGGCGTTCCTGCTCGGCGCGTTCCTGAACGGCGTAGCCCAGCTTGGCCTTCATGGCGCGCAGCAGCGCGCCCAGGCGGCGATACTCCGGTGCGGCGGGCGTCTCGATCTCGTGCAGGTAATCGTTGCGGGCGATGGCGTCGAAATGCGCCTCGAAGCGCAGCAGCGGCCGCTTGACCGTGCCCAGCACCAGCATCGACAGCGCGGCGGCCAGCACCGCCGAACCGGCGGTGACGGCGATGGCCGCCAGCGGGTTCGAATCGCCCCACGCGGCCCAGCCGGCGCCCGTGGCCAGGAGGGCCATCAGCGCGAAGGAGCCGGCGACGCGCCCGGTCACGCTGGCCGCCAGATCGGCCAGCCGGTGCACCAGCCCGGAGTGCACGACCACGCCTTCCTTAACCGTCAGGTGGTTGGCCTTGCCGGTGCGGAACAGCTCGTACACCCGCTCGGCCTCCGCCACCTGGGCGCGCGACGGCTTGGAACGGATGGAGATGTAGCCGGTGACGGCGCCGTTCTCGACCAGCGGCGTGACGTTGGCGCGCACCCAGTAGTGGTCGCCGCTCTTCGAGCGGTTCTTCACCAGCCCTTCCCACGGGCGGCCGGCCTTGATGGTTTCCCACAGGTCGGCGAAGGCGCCGGCCGGCATGTGCGGATGGCGGACGAGGTTGTGGGGTGCGCCCAGCAACTCCTGCTCGGAGAAGCCGCTGATGTCCACGAAGGCTTTGTTGACGAACGTAATTTTGCCCTTCGGGTCGGTGCGGGAGACGAGGAGGGTGCCGTCTTCCAGAAGGACTTCGCGGTTGGTGATGGGCCCGGTGTCGCGCATTTTTTCGGTTCTCTCGTCCGATATCCGTCCGTGCCTGCACAATACGGCATCCGTATTATGACGAAGAGACTAAAATAATGATAAATTGTCGCATACGTGTTTTCCCGTAGGCCTGGACAGGCGTGTCGCCCCGCCGGGCCCGGCGGACGTGCCTGTACTTCAACGGGGGCAGCGACGTTGGGTTTTCGCTGCGCTCAACCCAACCTACGACGGGCCGGTAGGTTGGGTTGAGCGCAGCGAAAACCCAACGTCGGACGCTTCAGCGGCAGCGGTCGTACAGCGCCACGTAGCCGCCGATGGCGACGCCGAGGCCGACCAGCGTGGTCAGGCCGCGCAGCGGCGGCACGAACAGCGACAGGAAAGCCGCCAGCCCGCCCGCCAGCAGCATGATCCAGGCGAGCGTCGTGCAGCTCAACCGCGTACGGCGCGGCGGCTGCGGGCGGCGGAAGTGGTGCAGTTCGGCCATGGTCCGTTCCTGGGCGTGAAGCTGTCTGGCGATGGGCTGTCTGACTATGGGGGGAGGGCGGCGGCAGGGCAAGGCGGTTGCGGCCGCGCTCCCGCCGGTTTGGCCCTGCCTGCCTGCACAGCATCGCGGCATTGCCTAAAAATGCGCCTTGCATGCAATTGTGATCAAAATGCAGGCAATGGTGCGGGTGCAAAGCAATCGAGCGTCTTTGGAAATCCCCCGTTTCGCCACGGTCGTCCGTTTGGCATCGGGCTTGCGAAGGAGGTGCCCGTCCTGACCTAACCCGTTGAATGGGGAGCGTAGAGCATGAGCATGAAGGCGCTGGGGCTGAAGGGGTGGGCGCTTGGCGGCGCGCTGGCCGCCGGCCTGTTTGCCGGTACGGCCGCGAAGGCGGCGGAGCCGATCAAGATCGGCGTCCTCCACTCGCTGTCGGGCACGATGGCGATCAGCGAGACGACGCTGAAGGACACCGTCCTGATGATGGTGGACGACATCAACAAGAAGGGCGGCCTGCTCGGCCGCAAGGTCGAGGCGGTCGTCGTCGACCCGGCGTCCAACTGGCCGCTGTTCGCCGAGAAGGCGCGCGAGCTGCTGGCCAAGGAAAAGGTCTCGGTCGTGTTCGGCTGCTGGACCTCGGTCAGCCGCAAGTCGGTCCTGCCGGTGTTCGAGGAGCTGAACGGCCTGCTGTTCTACCCCGTGCAGTACGAGGGCGAGGAGTCCTCGCGCAACGTGTTCTACACCGGTGCGGCGCCGAACCAGCAGGCGATCCCGGCCGTCGACTACCTGATGAGCAAGGACGGCGGCGAGGCCAAGCGCTGGGTGCTGGCCGGCACCGACTACGTCTACCCGCGCACCACCAACAAGATCCTTGAGGCGTACCTGATTTCGAAGGGCGTGCCCAAGGACGACATCATGATCAACTACACGCCGTTCGGCCATGCCGACTGGCAGACGATCGTCGCGGACATCAAGAAGTTCGCCTCGGCCGGCAAGAAGACGGCGGTGGTCTCCACCATCAACGGCGACGCCAACGTTCCCTTCTACAAGGAGCTGGCGAACCAGGGCATCAAGGCCACCGACATCCCGGTCGTCGCCTTCTCGGTCGGCGAGGAAGAGCTGGCCGGCATCGACACCAAGAACCTCGTCGGGCATCTGGCCGCCTGGAACTACTTCCAGTCGGTGGATTCGGCCGAGAACGACGGCTTCATCAAGCAGTGGAAGACGTTCATCAAGAACGACAAGCGCGTGACCAACGACCCCATGGAGGCCACCTACATCGGCTTCAAGATGTGGTCGCAGGCGGTCATGCAGGCCGGCTCGACGGACGTCGACGCCGTGCGTCAGGCCATGTACGGCCAGAAGGTGCGCTCGCCGTCGGGCTACGACATCGCGATGAACACCAACCACCACCTGTCCAAGCCGGTCATGATCGGCGAGATCCAGGGCAACGGCCAGTTCCAGATCGTCTGGCAGACCAAGGGCCCGATCAAGGCCGACGCGTGGTCCCCGTTCATCCCGGAATCGGCCAAGCTGACCGCCGACTGGACCTTCCCCTGGGTCTGCGGCAACTGCACCGAGCCGAAGTTCGCGAAGATGAAGTAAGGGCGCCGTCCCCTCTCCCCCCTGGGGAGAGGGTGGCCGCCGAAGGCGGCCGGGTGAGGGTGGTGCAAGGATCCTTGCGCTACCCCCACCCCGGCCCTCCCCCGGGGCGGGGGAGGGAGGAAAACGGGGAGGTTTCCGAAATGCCATTCGTCCGCTGGTTCGCGGCGCTGGGGCTTGCGCTGGCGCTGTTGAGCGCCCCGGCCCGTGCTGATGACGCCGCCTTCGCGCAGGCGCTGTCCGGCCTCGCCGCCGACGGCTTCGCCGAGAAGGCCGCCGCTGCCGACCGCCTTGCCGCCACCGGCGACGCGCGGGCGCTGCCCGTGCTCCAGGCGATGGCCGAGGGCACGCTGTTCGTCCGCAAGGACGACGGCAAGCTGGTGCTGGGCGCCGTCCAGGGCCGCGAGGTCACCATGACCGACCCGCTGACCGGGCAGGTCCTGGGCACCGCCGCCAGCCGCGACCTGACCAAGATCACCGTGAACAACGCGCTGCGCTCCGCGCTGGCATCCGCCATGGGCACGCTGGAGATCGCCTCGCCCGACCCCGCGCGCCGCCGCGCCGCGGTGGAGAGCATGGCCCGCGACAGCTCGCCCGAAACCGTCGCCCGCCTGCGCGCCGCGCTGGAACGCGAGAGCGATCCGGGCATCAAGGCCGCCATGACGCAGATCCTGGCCCGCCTGTCGCTGGCCCACACCGACCCCGTGGCGCGCCTCAAGGCCATCCAGGAGCTGTCCGGCACCCTGACGCCGGAGGTCCGCGCCCTGGTCGCCCCGCTGACCAAGGACGGCGAGGCGGTGGTGCGCGAGGCGGCCGAGACCCTGGTCGCCGCCATCGACCGCCGGCAGATGGTCGTCGACGTCACGCTCAACCTTTTCCAGGGGCTCAGCCTCGGTTCCGTGCTGCTGCTGGCGGCCGTGGGGCTGGCCATCACCTTCGGCGTGATGGGCGTCATCAACATGGCGCACGGCGAGATGATCATGCTGGGCGCCTACACCGCCTTCGTGGTGCAGGAGGCGTTCCGCGCCTGGCTGCCGCCGGGGTTCGTCGGCGCCTACCTGATCGTCTCCATCCCCGCCGCCTTCCTGGTGGCCGGCGCCGTCGGCGTGGCGCTGGAGCGCGGCGTCATCCGCTTCCTCTACGGCCGCCCGCTGGAGACGATGCTCGCCACCTGGGGCATCTCGCTGATGTTGCAGCAGGTCGTGCGCTCGATCTTCGGCGCGCCGAACAAGGAGGTCGCCAACCCCGCCTGGATGACGGGGGCGTGGGAGGCGATGCCGGGGCTGGTGCTGACCTGGAACCGCATCGCCATCATCCTCTTCGCGCTCGCCGTCATCGCCGCCGTGGCCGCCGCGCTGCGCTACACCAGCTTCGGGCTGCAGATGCGCGCGGTGACGCAGAACCGCCCGATGGCGTCCGCCATGGGCATCCGCACGGGCTGGGTGGACGCGCTGACCTTCGGCCTGGGTTCCGGCATCGCCGGGGTGGCGGGCGTGGCGCTGTCCCAGGTGGGCAACGTCAGCCCGAACCTGGGCCAGGGCTACATCGTCGACAGCTTCATGGTGGTGGTGTTCGGCGGCGTGGGCAGCCTGTGGGGCGTGCTCGCCGGAGCGCTCAGCCTGGGCGTCGTCAACAAGATCCTGGAACCCTACGCCGGCGCCATGCTCGGAAAGATCCTGGTGCTGGTCTTCATCATCCTGTTCATCCAGAAGCGCCCGCGCGGCCTGTTCGCGCTCAAGGGCCGGGCGGTCGAGGCATGATCGTGCGCGCGGCCTCACATCTCGTCATTGCGAGGAGCAAAGCGACGAAGCAATCCAGTCTTCGTAAAGATTCTGGATTGCTTCGCTTCGCTCGCAATGACGAGCACTAATGAGCGTCGCATTAGCCGTCCTCCGGCGCTTTCGCCTTAAACCT
>NZ_DASPMG010000453.1:0-19228 GCF_035627195.1 Azospirillum sp. | reverse complement strand
GCGACGATCATGCCGCCGATGGCGAAGGCGCCCTGCACGTGGCTGTTGTCGTAGACCTCGATCCGCTCCGGCGGGGCGTCCAGCCCGAACACCTCGGCGACGCCCTCCAGCAGGCGCTGCTGGGAG
This sequence comes from Azospirillum sp., assembly GCF_035627195.1. GTDB lineage: Bacteria > Pseudomonadota > Alphaproteobacteria > Azospirillales > Azospirillaceae > Azospirillum. The sequence continues at coordinate 19,102 of NZ_DASPMG010000453.1, read as the reverse complement.
GAGTGCTCGGCGAGGCGCCGGCCGTGCGCCTCGCGCGCGTTGGTCAGCGCGTGCTCGACGATGCGGCGCTTGTCGCCGCGCTTCGGGACCGCCAGCTCCACCTTGTGCCCGGCGCGCAAGGACAGCGCCTCGGTCAGCAGCTCGTGCTCCGTCACCTCGTGGCTGAGCAGGACCAGCGCCGGGGCGGTCTTGTTCTCGTAGAACTGGGCGACGAAGGCGGAGAGCACGTCCTCCATCTCCTGCGCCTTATCGTGGCTGGGGAAGTAGGCGCGGTTGCCGTAGTTGCGCCCGCCGCGGAAGAAGAAGACCTGGATGCAGGTGCTGCCGCCGTCGGCGTAGGCGGCGATGACGTCGGCGTCCTCCACCACCCCTTCGATGTTGATGTCCTGGTGCGCCTGGATGGCGGTGAGCGCGCGGATGCGGTCGCGGATCTGCGCGGCGGTCTCGAAGTTCAGCGCTTCCGCCGCCTCGGTCATCGCCTTGGCCAGTTCGCCCTGGATGTCGCGGCTCTTGCCGGACAGGAAGGCGCGCGCCTGGTCGACCTGGGACTGGTATTCCTGCGGGTTGACGCGGCCGACGCAGGGTGCTGTGCAGCGCTTGATCTGGTATTGCAGGCAGGGGCGCGTGCGGGCGTTGAAGACCGTGTCGGCGCAGTTGCGCAGCATGAAGGCGCGCTGCAGCGCCGTGATGGTGCGCGTCACCGCCGCACCGGAGGCGAAGGGGCCGAAGTACCACGCGTCCTGCCCGCGGCTTCCGCGGTGCTTCGTCAGCTGCGGATAGTCGTGCCCCTTGGTGATCATGATGTAGGGGAAGGACTTGTCGTCGCGCAGCAGGACGTTGTAGCGCGGCATCAACTTCTTGATGAGGTTCGATTCCAGGAGCAGCGCCTCCACCTCGGTGTGGGTGGTGACGAACTCCATGGTCTCGGTCTCGGCGACCATGCGCTGCAGGCGGATCGGCAGGCGGTTGACCTGCGTGTAGTTGAAGACGCGGCGCTTCAGGTTCTTCGCCTTGCCGACGTACAGCACCGCCCCGTCCGCCGCGATCATGCGGTAGACGCCGGGGTTGCCCGGCAACGTCTTCAGGTGGCCGCGGATCACCTCCACCCCGCGCGCGAGGTCGGACGGGCGGCGGCGCGCGCGCGGCGCGGCCGGGGTCGTCTCGGGCGTCGTCTCCGGTTGGGTCTCGGGCTGGGTCTCGGTGGTGTCTTGCATGTGGCGGTATGTCGTGAACGGGACGCGGTGGGTAAACCCCCACCAACCAACGGGTTAATACCTTCGACTCAGGCGCGCCGTAAGACTATCCACCGTTCCTGTGGATAACTCTGTCCATAACCCTTGTGACAGCGATGGACGGTCCAGGCGCCCCAAGGGGTTCCCAAGGACTGCCCATTTTTTGGGCAAACTTCGTAAGTCATTGATTTTCCAGCAGGCCTGAGTTGTCAAGGCGGCACGGAGGGTGCGCCGCACAAAATTGTCACGGAGGCCATACCCCCTCTTGCGCGCCACCGCGGGCCTGTGTAAAACGCCCGCCCTCGAAAGGGCCGGGGCACTCGAATTCGTTAAGGATTCGTGGCACTCCCTGCTGCCGAAGCGGCATCCCACCTATTCCTTCGGCACGAAGCCGCGCGACGGCTGCGCCCAGCCCAGGTGCTCGCCGCCGTCCAGGGCGATCATCTGGCCGGTCACGGCGGGCGCGTCCAGCAGGAAGCGGATGGCGGCGGCGATCTCCGCCGGGTCGGTGCTGCGGCGTAGCGGCACGGCCAGGGCCTGTTCGCGGAAATGCTCCTCCGTCTGGCGTTCGTTGCGCAGCGTCGGGCCGGGGCCGATGGCGTTGACGCGGATGCGCGGGGCCAGCGCCAGGGCCAGCGTCTGCGTCAGCGTCCACAGCGCCGCCTTCGACACGGTGTAGGAGGTGAAGTGCGGCGTCAGGTTCCACACCCGCTGGTCCAGCAGGTTGACCACCAGCCCGCGCTCCGGCTCCGGCAGCTGGCGGGCGAAGTGCTGGATCAGCACGAAGGGGGCGCGCAGGTTCGCCTCCAGGTGCAGGTCCCACGATTCGCGGGTGGCGGTGAGCGCCTCGTCGCGTTCGAAGACGCTGGCGTTGTTGACCAGCAGGGTGAGCGGGCCCAGCCGCTCCACCGCGTCGGGGACGAGGCGGGCGACCTCCTCCTCCCGGCCCAGGTCGGCCTGGAGCACGGCGGCGCGGCCGCCGGCCGATTCGATCTCCGCGACCAGCCCCTCGGCGTCGGCGACCGAGCGGTGGCAGTGCACCGCCACGGCCCAGCCGTGCGCCGCCAGGTCGCGCGCCACGGCACGGCCGATGCGCTTGGCGCCCCCGGTGATGAGGGCGGCTTTCCTCTTGATCTGCACCATGCCGCCATAGGTACCTTCCACCCGTCCGGGGTCAAGGGGAACGGGATGCTGCGCGAGGCCTGGGAGTATCTGACCACCCCCGCCGGGGCCGAGGCGCGCGCCTTCGGGTACCTGGCGGAGGCGGTGGCGCTGGGCGCCCGGCACCGCCGCCAGCGCGCCGCCTGGGCGCCGCACGTGGCCGCCTGCCGCCACTTCATCCTGGACGCCGCGTCCCGCGCGCCGGCGACGGGCGGCGCCGCCCTGGTCGCCGGCTCCGGCCGGCTGATCGAGGTGCCGCTGGCGGAGCTGGCGGCGCGGTTCGAGTCGGTGGTGCTGGCCGACCTGATCCACCCCCCGGCGGCGCGGCGGGCGGCGCGGCGATTCGCCAACGTGCGGCTGGCGGAGGTGGACGTGACCGGCGCGCTGAAGCCGCTGGATGCCGCCTTGCGCGGCGGCGGCCCGCTGCCCTCCCCCGCCCCGCCGGATTTGGGCGGGCGATTCGCCTTCGCCGTGTCGTGCAACCTGCTGTCCCAGCTGCCGCTGCTGCCGCTGGACGCCATCGCGCGCCGCGCGCCGGCGGTGGGCGAGGCGGAGCGCGCGGCCTTCGCCACCGCGCTGGTGGCGGCGCACCTGGAGTGGCTGAAGCGCGCCGGCACGGTGGCGGCGCTGGTCACCGACGTGGAGAGCCTGTGGCTGAAGGACGGCACGGTGCTGGAGCGCGAGGGATCGCTGTGGGGCGCCGCCCTGCCCGCCCCCGACGTGACCTGGGACTGGAACATAGCACCCCGGCCGGAGGAGGACCGCTGGCTGGACCTGCGGCACGCCGTGGGCGGCTGGTACGACCTGAACGCCTCTCCGGCCTGATGCAACGCCCGCCTGACGCCCCTGTTGGTCCCCACGGGAAAGGAGGACCCGCATGGACGCGAACGACCGCACGGACAACCCCCGCATCGACCCCACCGCCGAGGGCGGCCCGACCACGCCGGTGATCCCCGGCACCGGCGGCGCGCAGGCCGGCGGCGGCCCGCACGTGGGCGCCACGGAGGGCGGCACCCGCGGCGTGCTGGGCATCGGCGGCAACCCCGCCGGCACGCCGACCAGCGGCCTGGGCTCCGGCGGCCCCAAGTCCGGTGACGGCGACTCCGGCGACGGCGACTCCGGCGAGGAGCCCGCGCGCCCCGCCGACTGACGGATGCAACCGGATGCAACGGGATGCAACGGATTCCGCCGGGTGTTGCATCACCGCGCGCCGTCCACGGGCAGCGGCTCCACCGTGTCGTCGGGGTGGTGGCCGGGGTAGGCGTAGGGGCGCTCCTCCTCCGGCAGGCTGGCGATGGCGGCGACCTCGGCCTCGTCGGGCGGGAATTCCTCGCGGAAGGCGGCGGGGTCCGTCTCCTCCTTCGTCAGGTCGCGGACGACGCCCAGCCGGTCGGCCAGCCAGCGGACGGTCTGCATGTCGCTGCGCATGACGGCGCGCTCCAGCTCCACCGCCACCAGCCGGCCGAGCGAGCGGACGCGCGAGCGCGCCTCGCGTTCCAGGTGGCCGCGCTCCCAGGCGATGCGCACGCGGAAGTCCGGCGAGGCGTGGTAGGCGCGCCAGACGGTGGCGCGGTTGCACCCCATGGTCCGCGCCACCTGGAGCATCGAGCAGCCGGCCGCGAGCATGTAGGCGGCGCGCGCCCACTGCACCTCGGAAAAGCGCGAGCCCGGCACCAGCGCCCCGCGCGCGGGCCTGGGCGGCTCCTCCAGCGGGTGCCGGTCGTGGTAGCGCGGCCGCTCCCCCTCCTCCCAGGTCTTCATCTCCGGCCCGTCCGCCGCGCGCTCCCACCGGTACTGCCGGGTGTCGCGCGCGGGCCAGTCCTCGCACGCGGCATCGCGCGGGAAATCCTCGGCCGGATCGTTCGGGTGGCGCTGGCGGTCGGCGGGCATGGCGGGGGCCTCCGGGATGGGGAAATGGATTATTTTCCTATCACAGGGAGGCGAAAAGCACAAGGCGGGGCCGATTCGCGGGCGCGGATCAGTACAGCTTGCGGGCAACGGGTTTGGGGAGTTCGTTGTCGGTGTCCCAGGATTCGACCCAGGCCACGACTTCTTCAAGGGGAATGCCGATACCCTCGCGGGCCTCCTGCATCGCGCGGAGGGTACGGGGGTCTACAGGGATAGCCTCTCTCTTCATGCCCAACTCATCGACTGGGTTATTATCGTATTGCACACCATAGGGTGTCCGTTCATTTCCCAAATCACAACAAGTACCCAAGATAGGGGCGCATAACGTCCATGACCTCGTTGTATTTCTCTGGATCAAGAACGCGTCGCTTAGCCTGTCCAACTTTATATACTGAAACGTCCTTAACATCGAGCCCGTATTCGCTTTCAGCACCAACAATGACCTGAGTTCCTTCGGGAAGAAAGTTAAACGCAAACCTCATGACCGCTCTCAAATGCGATGTATCCTGCCCTTGCTGGTTAGGTGCGTCAATAACGACCGGACAGAACGGCGAGCTTCTGAAATGGTAAGCTGACGCAATCACTGAAAAATAATAGGCAAACAATGTTCTAGGCGTCTCACTTCCACGCCCAAGATCTGGAAGCATGACATTCGACTCGTACCTTTCCGGCAGCATAACATCGAGCTCCCCAGCGAACTCATTGAGTTTTGAGAAAAAATAATGCAGAACCCTGTCCACGCGCTGAGGGGTTACCTCTAACTCCATTTCTCTTTTTAGATCGGCAATATTTGCCTGCATGTCTCTTATTTCTACATCCATGTCAGAGATGCGCGTTGAGAGAGATTGCTGCGTTTCAAGCCGCCCTTGCGCGCGAACAACCTCTCTTAACTCGATACCTTCCTTTTTGGCGGCAGATAGGGTACTCTGAATGCGCTGGAAAACCTCATCCAATTCATTCAGTCGCAACCTGTGAAGTCGCATTTCTCGCTCAAGTTCCGCGATACGTGTGCGCGACTCAGAAAGAGCATAAAGAAGGCTATCTTCATCCTTAACTAGATCAAACTGGGCACCAATCGAGTTCTCAAAGTGAGTCCCACACGTTGGACAAGAAACCACACCCGGTAGACGCACTAATGCATTTAAACTCCCCCGTATTTCAGCTAATGCTTTAGTAACAATATCTCTCTGCCGCAGCCATAGACGCAGCTCTTCATCCAATCCAGCCAATTTCGCCCTATATTGAATTTGCTTTACGTAAAGACTATTTGCCTCCCTTAGCAGAGTTACGGTCTCATCTTCAAAGTGGCGCATATCCAAATCAATAGCAACATCGGACATAACGGTTTTTACAGCAACTATTGCCTGATGAAATCCTTCTCTCTTCCGTTGCAACTTACGTAGGTCCGACTTCCTTGCTTCGCGCTCGGCCCAAGCCTTGTAATAATCAGCTGTTTTGACCCCAATGTAATATTCCGCCAACGCTTCTCGCGCCTTGCCCTTTGCTAGCTCCACGAACGGCGACCATGTGACCGTCCAGCTTCTATCCTGGTCTATATAATAAGGAGCAAAAATATATGCAGAGGGCGGCACCGTAGGCTTATTATCATCTCCGTTAAACAAGAAGCCAAACCCGAGCTTTTCTGCCCAAAAATTCGCTATTTTCTGAGAGTTATCCGTATCTATCAAACGCCTATCGTCACTATCGAAAACCGATACGTATCCAGGCGTCTTCAATACCTTATAAATACTGCCGTCAATTGCTATCTCCAACAAAGAGATTACGCCAGCCTTCCGCCACCGGTTATCAATTTTGTGAGGCGTCGCACCGAAAGCTTCATACAGACTTTTTACGACGGCCGATTTTCCCCACTGATTTTCCGCCATTATCAGGGTTCGGTCCCGATCGAAAGAAAATGCCAGTCCGCTCCGCTCGCTCTGCGACAAAAGGTAAAGCTTTAAGAACCTCATCGTGCGCATGATCTTTGATCCTCATTAATCTTACTATGCGATACAGCCCTGCGTGATTTTCCTCGCTCATCCTGCGGCCTCATATGCCTCTACAATTTTTGCTCCAAAGTCACACCATTCACTTTCACTTGCATGCACACCCCCTAGAGTAATAGATCCCAGCAAGTCGACCACAGATAGAATCTTTTTCGCATTCTTGACGGCTTCTTTGTTCTTTTTAGCTATATCCCGCGCCATTCGCGCAAACTCTGATACCGCCGCGTCGCCAGTTGCCCTCAATGATATGTAATTAAGGCACGCATTTTTAATACGAAGCAAATCGGTTCCGTCAATTCCCTTCCCAACAAGCTCCCGCTCTACAATTGGCCAACTACCATGAAAATTGGTTTCTTGGGCAGGCTTCTGCAAAATATTTTCAATATCCGATCTACACAGCGATTTTCTTGCGCACAACGCTATGTAATCGCTCGGCTTTTCCCCAACATTGATCTTTGACTCAACACTTTCTATTAACAAATGGCTGGCCGCTATGATTGGCGACACGTCAGGAATGGCGCCTCTTTTTTCCATTTCACGCCTGATTATAGTATATATTGCTTCTCTATGGCCTTGAATGCCAATTTCAGAGCGCTCGATCAAAAATATATTTCTGTAGCTTTGAGTTGATGCGCCGGGATGGTCGTCAGAAATAGCTTTCTCTAACTTTTTCCATTCTTCATTGCTAATTTGGCTTCCGCGCAAACTGCGCACACCCGCCCCACAGACCCCTCCGCTCTTTAGCTTTATCTTTAGAGGTGCATTCGTAATTAGTCCGGTTTCGGTGATTTTTCCACTGAAAATAACAACATTCTTATACATTTTCCCAACTATACTTCTGGGAGCAACCTTTCCATCTTTTTTCGCCATGACGCTGACGCAACACGCCTTCCCATCCCAACCTTTGATTTGGTAGGTCTTTATGTCGTCCGGATCATCAGAATCATCGACAAACGCTAGGTCATCTATGTAATCGAATATAACGCGATAATTTTGCTTGGTTCGATGACGCTCTAGTATCTTAAGCAGAGATACGTCAGCTTGAAATTGGAAACGATCGGAGCTGCGGCTGCCCTCTATCTCGCCGCCTAACAGAATGCCCTGTATGATCATATTCATCGACACTCTCACAACGCGCCTGTGACGACGTATCGACGATGCGGAAAATTTACTAACGTGTGGTTAGCAAAGCGTCCTTCAATGAACGCTCCAAATCCTTATGCGGCGAAGTGATGCATGCACTATGTATGCAGCGCGGTCAAAATTTTAACGATGCAACCAGAACCAATGGCTGCTTTATAGCCCCTTGCCCGCCCCCCGAATCGGGCGCACACTGCTCTGGTCGCGCTTGGCGCGGCGCAGTAGGGCGGCCGAGCGGGGAAGGTGGAAGCTCCCCGCGCCCGGCCTGACCATAACCAGCTTCGTGGAGCTTGGATCATGGCTGATTCCGAGGATAGCACAGGTGTGTCCATCTCCCGCCGGTCTTTGCTGGCGGGCGGCGGGGGGTGCGTTCTGGCCGGGGCCGGGGCGGCGGCGGGGGATGGGGGTGCCTTGTACCGGGAATGGGTGCGGGCGCTGGCTCTGGCCGACGCCTGGGCGGAGGAGGAAGCGCGGCTGGAGGTGCGGGACGCCGGGCCGGCGGCGCTGCGCCGGGCGTGGCGGATGACCGAGGCGGCGTGGGTGGCGTGCGACTCCGCCGCCGAGCGGCTGATCGCCGAGCCGGCGGACTCGCTGCACGGGCTGCTCGACAAGGCGCTGTGCCTGCGCTGGCGCATGGAGGCGCAGGCCGACCGCGACATGATGGGCGTTCTGGTGGCGGACATCCGCCGGCTGGCGGCACGCGCATAGACGGGGATCTAAGGGGCTCCAGCCCCTTGGCGGGGGTGCAGGGGGCGGAGCCCCTTGCCGGCCGGTCCGGAATGTCCGTCGTGCGGGACCCCCTCACCCTGACCCTCTCCCCAGGGGGGAGAGGGGATTGGGCGCCTGCCGTCCTGCCTACTCCGTTCGCGGGAGTGGAACGGCGGGCGCGGGCTGACGATATGCGGGGGTGGGCTTGGGGCGGTGTGGCCGGAAATTGTCACGGGCGGGCCGCAAGCAACCTGAGCGGGACCGCGGCCGTGCGGTGGTAGGATGCCGCCCTACGCGCGAAACAGGAGATCGCAGGATGTTCGGGAAGGGTGTCGTTGGGGCGGGCGTCGCGGTGCTTGCGCTGGTGCTGGCGGGGCCGGCCTTGGCCGACGGCAAGGGGCACGGGCATAAGCACGGGCACCACAAGCACGGCCATTATCACGGTGCGCCGGTCGTGGTGTACGAGCAGGCGCCGCCGGTGGTGGTGGTGCAGCGGCCGGCCCCGGTCATCGTGGCTCCGCCGCCGCCGCCGCGGGTTATGTACGCGCCGCCGCCGGTGGTGTACGCGCCGGTGATGCCGGCGCCGGCGCCGGGGTTGAGCATTCAGATGAACGTGCCGTTGCGGTGACGTTCTGCCCTCACCCGCCCGCGCTGTGCGCGGGCACCCTCTCCCGGGGCGGGAGAGGGTTTGGGGGTGCGGGGGAGGGGTATATCAGCGCTTGCCCTTCTTGGCTTTGATGGCGGCTTTGCCGGATTTGCTGTAGGGGGCGCCGGGGGCGGATGAGGGCACGCCGCGGGCCATGCGGGCGGTGCTGATGCCGATGCTGCCGGGGGGCTCCAGGCCCAAATCCATGGCCTCCAGGCGCTTGATCTCGTCGCGCAGGCGGGCGGCCTCCTCGAACTCCAGGTCGGCGGCGGCGGCCTTCATCTTCTTTTCCAGGTCGGCCAGGACGGCCTTCAGGTTGTGGCCGACGGTGGCGGCGTCGGTGTGCACGGTGACGTGGTCGCCGCGCTCGTAGACGCTGTCGAGGATATCGCCGATCGCCTTCTTCACCGATTCCGGCGTGATGCCGTGCGCCTCGTTGTAGGCCTTCTGCTTCTCGCGCCGGCGGTTGGTCTCGCCGATCGCGTACTTCATGCTCTCGGTTTCCTTGTCGGCGTAGAGGATGGCGCGGCCCTCCACGTTGCGCGCGGCGCGGCCGATGGTCTGCACCAGCGAGGTCTTGGAGCGCAGGTAGCCTTCCTTGTCGGCGTCGAGGATCGCTACCAGGGCGCATTCGGGGATATCCAGGCCCTCGCGCAGCAGGTTGATGCCGATCAGCACGTCGAAGGCGCCGAGGCGCAGGTCGCGGATGATCTCGATGCGCTCCAGCGTCTCCACGTCGGAGTGGATGTAGCGCACGCGCAGGCCGGCCTCGTGCATGTATTCGGTCAGCGCCTCGGCCATCTTCTTGGTCAGCGTGGTGACCAGCACGCGGTAGCCCTTGCCCGTCACCTCCTTGCACTCGGCGATCAGGTCGTCGACCTGGGTCTCGGTGGGGCGGACGATGACCTGGGGGTCGATCAGGCCGGTGGGGCGGACCACCTGTTCGGTGAAGACGCCGCCGGTGCGCTCCAGCTCCCAATTGCCGGGGGTGGCGGAGACGAAGACCGTCTGCGGGCGCATGCTCTCCCACTCCTCGAACTTGAGCGGGCGGTTGTCCTTGCAGCTGGGCAGGCGGAAGCCGTAGTCGGACAGCGTGGTCTTGCGCATGTAGTCGCCGCGGTACATGCCGCCGATCTGCGGCACCATGACGTGGCTCTCGTCGACGATCAGCAGCGCGTCCTTGGGCAGGTATTCGAACAGCGTGGGCGGCGGCTCGCCGGGCGCCCGGCCGGTGAGGTAGCGGGAGTAGTTCTCGATGCCGGCGCAGGAGCCGGTGGCGGCCATCATCTCGATGTCGAAGGTGGTGCGCTGCTCCAGCCGCTGCGCCTCCAGCAGCTTGCCCTCGGCCGCGAACTCCTCCAGGCGGATCTTGAGGTCGCGCTTGATCTGCTCGATGGCCTGGTTGAGCGTCGGCTTGGGCGTGACGTAGTGGCTGTTGGGGTAGACGCGGACCGCTTCGAGGGAGGCCAGCTTCTCGCCGGTCAGGGGGTCGATCTCGTGGATCGCCTCGATCTCGTCGCCGAAGAGCGAGATGCGCCAGGCGCGGTCCTCCATGTGGGCGGGGAACAGCTCCACCGTGTCGCCGCGCACGCGGAAGAAGCCGCGGCCGAAGCCGGCGTCGTTGCGCTTGTACTGCAGCTCGGTGAAGCCGCGCAGCAGGTCGGGCTGGCGAATGATCTGGCCGGCGCGCAGGTCGATGGTCATCTCGGAATACAGCTCCACCGAGCCGATGCCGTAGATGCAGCTGACCGAGGCGACGATGATCACGTCGTCGCGCTCCAAGAGCGCGCGGGTGGCGGAGTGGCGCATGCGGTCGATCTGCTCGTTGATCGAGGATTCCTTCTCGATGTAGGTGTCGGTGCGCGGGACGTACGCCTCCGGCTGGTAATAGTCGTAGTAGGAGACGAAGTATTCCACCGCGTTGTTCGGGAAGAACGACTTCATCTCGCCATATAGCTGGGCGGCCAGCGTCTTGTTGGGCGCCAGCACCAGCGTGGGGCGCTGCACGCGCTGGATGACGTGCGCCATGGTGAAGGTCTTGCCGGAGCCGGTGACGCCCAGCAGCACCTGATCGCGCTCGCCGGTCTGGAGGCCGGCGGTCAGCTCCTCGATGGCCTTGGGCTGGTCGCCGGCGGGGATGTACTCGGAGACGACCTCCAGGCGCTTGCCGGGCTCCAGCTTGGCGAGCGGCTTGCGCGGGATGGCTTCGAGGACGGGGTGCGTCATGGTTCGATTCACCGGGTACGGAACGGGAACCCGGGAAATATGGAGGGCCGGGGGGCAAGAGTCGAGCGGAGGCTTGCCGGTGGGGCGAAGCCTCCTGTCAGCCCTGACAGGTTCGCCGCACGGGGCCGCCGTGCGAGAACGGCGGCGGTGACGGCGGCGGTGACGGCGGACGGGAGGACGGCGATGAACGGCAGGACACGCACGGCGCTGCGCGCCGCGGGCCGGGCCTGCGTGACCGGGGTGGTGACGCTGCTGTGGGCCGTGCTGTGGGCGGCGACGTCCCCTCAGTTGAGCGACGGCAGCGGGGTGGCCGGGGCGCGCTCGGGCGGCAGGGCGAGATCCGCCTCGCGCACGTAGTGGACGATGCGGCCGTCGGCGAGGCGCAGGTCGTAGAACGGCTCGCCGCTCATGGTGCGCGCGATCACCTGGCCTTCGTGTCCGCTCCAGCGGACCGGCGTGCCCAGACGGACCATGGTCGGTCTCCCCCTTGGTTGTTTCGGAAAAGGGTACGCCGGGGGGCCGCCGGGCGGGCTGTGTCAAAAACCGGCCATACGTGCCGGTGTGGTCCCACCTTGGTCACACCGACCTATGCCCAGGCGGGTATAGCCTTTCGGCAAAACAATCCACGGGGGATGCGCATGACCTACACGGTCTGCTTCTGCAACGCGACCAATCGCGACGACACCCAGAGGGTCGGCCACATCGGCCCGTTCGACACGCTGGCGGACGCCGTGCGGCTGGTGATGGAACGGATCCCGGCGCCCAGCCGCCCCTACGCCATTGTCGAGGGCGCCGCCATCGAGGCCGGCTGCGGCGCCGCGCTGCACTTCGACGAGATCGCCGCCGTCTACCAGCGGATGCCCAAGCGGGAGCTGGTCGATGCGTGAAGGGGGCGCGTCCGCGCCCCCTCCCCTGCCACCTCGCGTTTACTCCTCCGTGCCGGCCCAGACGGGGCTGCGGACGGCGGCGTCGTAGTCCTTGATCAGCGCCTCGCACACGCGGCCCGGCGTGAAGGTGTGATCGCCGATCTGGCCGACGGGGGTCACCTCGGCCGCGGTGCCGGTGAGGAACACCTCCTGCGCGCTGGCCAGCTCCTCCGGCTTGATGGGACGCTCGATCACCTGGATGCCGCGCTTCTTCGCCAGATCGATCACCGTGCGGCGGGTGATGCCGTCGAGGAAGCAGTCGGGCGTGGGCGTGTGGATGGTCCCGTCGATGACCAGGAACAGGTTGGCCCCCGTCGCCTCCGCCAGCAGGCCGCGGTAGTCGAGCATGAGGGCGTCCTGGTAGCCCTGCTGCTCCGCCGCGTGCTTGGAAATGGTGCAGATCATGTAGAGGCCGGCGGCCTTGGACGCGGTGGGGGCGGTGTCCGGCGCCGGACGGCGGTAGGGGGCCCACATCAGGCGGATGCCGGCCATCTTCGCCTCGGGGCTGAAATAGCTGGGCCACTCCCACACGGCGATGGCGAGGTGGATGCGGTTGTGCTGGGCCGAGACGCCCATCATCTCGCTGCCGCGCCACGCCACCGGGCGCACGTAGGCGTCCTTCAGCCCGGTCTGCTCGACCACCAGCCTGGTGGCGGCGTCGATCTCGGCCACCGACCAGGGGATCTGGAAGCCCAGCAGCTCGGCCGACTTGGCCAGACGCTCGCTGTGCTCGGTCAGCTTGAAGACGCTGCCGTTGTAAACCCGCTCACCTTCGAATACACAGCTTCCATAGTGCAGGCCGTGGGTCAGCACGTGTACCTTGGCCTCGCGCCACGGCACCAGGGCGCCGTCGTACCAGATCACGCCGTCGCGGTCGTCGAAGGGGATGATGGCCATGGGATTGGGTATCCTTCGTGTGAGCTTGGTGGCAGATTCAAGCGTGTTCGCAGGCCGAAGCTTGGTTGTTGTGCGATCCCGGTTGTTTGATTATGTCTGAACCGCTGTCCCATTCGTAACATTCCTCAAAAAACACGTCAACATGACTGACATAAAAGCAGGGGTGAACCAGCTGTTCCTACGGGAGGAGGAGCTGCGCACGGGCATGGAACTCCTGTTCTACGCCTACCGCGAATTCACGGCCGAACCCGATGAGATCCTTGCGAAAATCGGCTTCGGCCGGGCGCATCACCGGGTCATCTACTTCGTCGGCCGGCACCCGCGGATCACGGTGTCGGAGCTGCTCGGCATTCTGCGCATAACGAAGCAGAGCCTGTCGCGCGTCCTGGGGGAACTGGTGCGTCAGGGGTACATCGACCAGACCACCGGCGTGCGCGACCGCCGCCAGCGCCTGCTGGAGCTGACCGAGAAGGGCGTGGAGCTGGAGCGCGAGCTGTCGGAGACGCAGCGCCAGCGCATCGCGCGCGCCTACCGCATGGCGGGGGCGGAGGCGGTGCAGGGTTTCCGCAAGGTGATGATGGGCATGCTGGACGAGGAGGACCGCGCCAAGTTCGCCCCGCCCGGCGAGGCGCGTCTGGCGGCGGTGAAGCGGTAGCGGCAACCCCCTACCCGCCGGCGCGCGGCGCGCGCTATAGTCCGCCGCATGACGGAGGACATGCCCCACATCCTCGTCGTCGACGACGACACCCGCCTGCGCGAGCTGCTGCGCAAGTATCTGGCCGGCAACGGCTTCCTGGTGGCCACCGCGCAGGACGCGGCGGACGCGCGCGCCAAGCTGGGCGGGCTCGCCTTCGACCTGATCGTGCTGGACATCATGATGCCGGGCGAGAGCGGGCTGGAGCTGACGGAATCGCTGCGCCGCGACGACGACAACATCCCCATCCTGCTGCTGACCGCGCGGGGCGAGCCGGACGACCGCATCGCCGGGCTGGAGGCCGGGGCCGACGACTATCTGGCCAAGCCGTTCCAGCCGCGCGAGCTGCTGCTGCGCATCAACTCCATCCTGCGCCGGCAGGCGGCCAAGCCGCCCGACCCGGTGCCGGCGCAGCCCGTGCGCCTGGGGCCGCTGCTGTACCTGCCCGACCGGGACGAGCTGCGCAACGGCGAGGAGGTCATCCGCCTGACCACGGCGGAGGCCAGCCTGCTGCGCGTGCTGGCCGGCCAGCCGGGCGTGACCTTCACCCGCGAGGAGCTGACCGAACGCAGCAAGGTCGCCGGCAACGCCCGCACCATCGACGTGCAGGTCACGCGCTTGCGCCGCAAGATCGAGCCCGACCCGCGCGAGCCGCGCTACCTGCACACCGTGCGCGGCGAGGGGTACGTGCTGAGGCCCGACGGATGATGCCGCCCCGCATGCCCCCTCCCGGCTCGCTGACGCTCGCCACCCTCCCCCGCTTCGCGGTGGAGGGTTTTTGTGCCGAAGCGGCGGCAGTCCCCTCCACCTCGAAGAGGGGGAGGGTTAGGGAGGGGGCAGCAGTTCGCCAGATCAGGGAATTGCCGCCATGAGCGCGCCGGACGCCACCGCGCGCGGCCCGGCCCCGGCGACCCCGGCCCCGGCGCCCGCCATGCCACCCGCCACGCCGCCGGCCATGCCGGCGGGGCTGAAGCGGGTGCTGCCGCGCACGCTGTTCGGGCGGTCGCTGGTCATCATCGTGACGCCGGTGATCCTGGCGCAGGCGGTGGCGACCTGGATCTTCTACGAACGCCACTGGGACACCATGACGAACCGCCTCGCCACCGCGGTGTCGGGCGAGATCGCCATGATCATCGACCAGCTGGAGCGCGACCCCACGCCGGACGGGCGGCAGAAGACGTTCCTGACCGCCGCCCGCAGCTCCGACCTGATCGTCACGCTGGAGCCGGGCAAGACCCTGCCGGAGCCGCGCCGCCCCCTGCGCGGCATGCTGGAGCGCACGCTGGGCGAGGCGCTGGACGAGCGGGTGCACCGCCCCTTCGCCATCGACACGCGCGTGGCGCACGAATGGTACGAGATCCGCGTGCAGCTGCCGGACGGCGTGCTGTCGGTGATGTCGCCGGAGCGGCGGCTGTTCAGCCCGACCTCCTACATCTTCATCCTGTGGATGGTCGGCTCGGCCATGGTGCTGTTCGCCGTCGCCATCGTCTTCATGCGCAACCAGATCCGCCCCATCCGCCGCCTCGCCATCGCCGCCGACAGCTTCGGCAAGGGGCGCGACGTGCCGAACTTCAAGGCGGAAGGCGCCTTGGAGGTGCGGCAGGCGGCGGCCGCCTTCCTGAAGATGCGCGAGCGCATCCAGCGCCAGATCACCCAGCGCACGGAAATGCTGGCGGGGGTGAGCCACGACCTGCGCACGCCGCTGACGCGCATGAAGCTGGCGCTGGACATGCTGGGCGACGGGCCGGAGGTGGAGGAGCTGCAGGCCGACGTGGCCGAGATGGAGACGATGATCGAGGGCTACCTCTCCTTCGCCCGCGGCGAGGGGGCGGAAGCCGTGCAGCCCACCGACCTGACCCGCCTGCTGAACGAGGCGGTGAGCGGCGCCCGGCGCGAGGGCGCCGACGTGGAGCTGACCGTGCCCGAGGGGCTGGCCCTGCCCCTGCGCCCCAACGCCATGCGCCGGTGCCTGGCTAACCTGCTGGCCAACGCCCGCCGGCATGCGAAGCACATCCGCGTGGCGGCGCGGCACACCGGGACCGCCATCGAGATCACGGTCGACGACGACGGCCCCGGCATCCCCGCCAAGGCGCGCGAGGACGTGTTCAAGCCGTTCTTCCGCCTGGACAGCTCACGCAACCCGGCCACGGGGGGCGCCGGCCTGGGCCTGACCATCGCGCGCGACGTGGTGCGCGGCCACGGCGGCGACGTCACCCTGGCCGACAGCCCGCAAAAAGGCCTGCGCGTGCTGATCCGCCTGCCGGTGTGAGCCCGCCTACGCGATCCCCTGAAGCTCCTGCGCGCGCTGCGGGTCGAGGTTGAGGCGGGCGGCGAGGTATTGCAGGTAGGAGCGCTCGGCCGGGGTGTCCGCCTCGATGGCCAGCGTGGAGGCGAGGAAGACCTGCTCCGCCGTCTCCGGGTCGCGCACGTCGCGCACCAGCGTGTCGATGGACTGCGGGGCGGCCAGCTCGCGCTCCAGCAGGCGGCGCTCCTCCTGGCCGGCGCCGGCATCCTCGGCGCGGCCGATGATGCGCTGGCGCTCGTCGGCGTCGATCACCCCGTCGGCCGCCGCCGCGGCCACCATGGCGCGGATCAGCAGCAGCGCCTTGGGGTCGTCCACCGCCGCCTCGGGGGCCGCCTGCTGTTCCGGGCGCAGCATGCGCGACAGCCGGTCGCCCAGCGAATCGCCGCCCTGGCGCGCCTGGGCCTGGGTGGAGGGCGCCTGGGTGGAAGGCTGGCCGCCGCCGAGGACCTGACCGCCGCTGCCGGCCTGCGCCTGCGGCTGCGAGGGGTTGTTGCGCTGGTAGTCCTGGTAGGCCTTGTAGGCGAGGTAGCCGAGTGCCGCCAGCCCGGCCGTCTGCCGGAAGCCCCCCCGGCTGCCGCCGCCGCCCAGCCCGAAGGGCGAGGCCGCGAACGACGGCCCGCGGTGGCTGCGCCCCGCCATGCCGGTGGCGAGCATGGTGCCGAGAAGACCGGTAAGGTTCGCCATGGTGCATTCCTCCGTCTGCGTTGCCCCATGCCAACAGCGCGGGCGTGACGGCGTTGCGGGGGCAGCCTTGCGGGGGCAGCCTTGCGGGGGCGGCCTTGCCAAGGGTGCGGGCATGGCCCACTCTTGGGAGGATGCTTCCCCCACGCCGCGGAGGGCCGCCATGGGCGCACAGAACCGAATCGTGACGGTCGAGGTCCCAGTCCCCGAAGACGTGGCGCGGCTTTGGCAGACCCTGCCGGAAGCAGAGAAGAAGCGGCTTGGCGTCCTCGTCCAGGCCTTCGTGACGTCGGCCGTGACGCCGAGCGAAGCCTTCGCCAGCTATTTCCGGCGCCTGGACGCGGAACTGGAAGCGAGCGGGCTGACCGACGACATCGTTGACGAGGAGCTTGCGGCGTACAATGCCGAGCGTCGTGGTTGACACCAGCACCCTGGTGGGCGCCGCCATGAAGCGGCAGTCGATTCCGCGTCTGGCGTTCGAACGCATCATCGCCCGGCACACGCTCGTTGCCTCGCCAGCCGTGCTGCGCGAGGTCGAAGAGGTGCTGATGCGCCCGAAATTCGACCGCTTCGTCCCTCGGGATATCCGGGCCGGGTTCATTCTGCTGATCCGACATTACGCGCTGACGCACGACCCGGCCGAACACATCCGGGCCTGCCGCGATCCGAAGGACGACATGTACCTGTCGCTCGCCGTGTCCGCCGGGGCGGATTGCATCGTGTCGAGCGACGACGACCTGCTGTGCCTGTCGCCCTTCCGCGGCATCCCGATCCTGACCCCGCGCGCGTTCCTCGACCAGGACATGGTGCCCGGACCCGCGTGAACATCCGCCGCCGTGCGCCGTTCCCCCTGTGGTCGCAAGCAGGGGTCGTCGCAAGCAGGGGAAACCGCGCATGCCACCCACGGAAGCAGCGCTCGCCGAAGGTCCGCGCGGGGCGTTGGCGCAGGTTGCGGAGATGATCACCACCGGCATCGAGGCGGCCGGCGTGGGCATCATCGTGGCGGCGGCGCTGATCGCCACCGGCCTGTTCCTGCGCGACGGGTTCGGCGCGGCGGGATGGGGAACGGCGTACGAGCGCTACCGCGCCAACCTGGGGCGCGGGATCCTGCTGGGGCTGGAACTGCTGGTGGCCGCCGACATCGTCGGCACGGTGGCGGCCCCGCTGGACATCCGCACCATCGGCGTGCTGGCGATCATCGTGCTGATCCGCACCTTCCTCAGCTTCTCGCTGGAGGTGGAGATCAAGGGGCACTGGCCCTGGCAGGACAGCCGCATGCGCCGGCCACCGGCCAAGGAGGAGCCGCAGCCATGAGCGAGCCGCCCGTGAGAGAGCCGGCCATGAGAGAGCCGGCCATGAGCGAGTCGCAAGCCCCGCCGCAGCCCGACGGCGCCGACCGGCGCACGCAGCTGGCCGCCGACCGCACGGTGTTCGCGGCGGAGCGCACCTACGCCGCCTGGGTGCGGACCGGGCTGGCGGCGCTGGCCAGCGGCGTCGGCGCCAAGAAGCTGCTGGAGGGCGTCATCCCGGAATGGGGCATCTGGGCGGTGGGCACCATCCTGGTGGCGTTCAGCGCCTTCTGCTTCGGCGCCGCCGTCTGGCGGCAGGTCTACTCCGGCGCGCCGCCGCCGCATCCCGACACCAAGCGCATCCCGCCGATCCTGCTGATCGCCGTCAACGGCTTCCTGATGCTGGTGGCGCTGAGCGCGCTGGTCAGCATCTGGTTCGGCCGGACGGGTGGCGATTAAGGGCCCGCCGCCGTACCTTATGCGGTGGATACGGACAGCGGGAGAGGCGGGCCATGAAGGTGGGCGTGGTGGGTGCGGGGGCCGTCGGCAGCACGGCGGCCTTCGCCATGGTGATGAACGGGGCGGCCAGCGAGATCGTGCTGGTCGACGGCAACGAGAAGCTGGCGCTGGCCCAGGCGCACGACATCGCGCACGCGGTGCCCTTCGCGCACGCCACGGCGGTGCGGCACGGCGGCTTCGCCGAGCTGGCCGGGGCCGGCGTGGTCGTGCTGGCGGCCGGCGTCGGGCAGAAGCCGGGCGAGACGCGGCTGCAGCTGCTGGAGCGCAACGCCGCCGTCTTCGCCGACATCATCCCCAAGGCGCTGGCGGCGGCACCCGACGCCATCCTGCTGGTCGCCACCAACCCGGTGGACGTGATGACGCAGGTCGCCACGCGCATCTCCGGGCTGCCGCGGGAGCGGGTCATCGGTTCCGGCACCATCCTGGACACGGCGCGCTTCCGGGCACTGCTGGGCGCGCGGCTGGGGGTGACGCCCAAGTCGGTGCACGCCGCCGTGGTCGGCGAGCACGGCGATTCGGAGGTGCTGCTGTGGTCGGGCGCCATGGCCGCCGGACTGCCGGTGGACGCCTTCGCCGCGCAGACCGGCCGGCCGCTGACCGCCGAAGACCGCGCGGCGATCGACGACGGCGTGCGCCGCGCCGCCTACCGCATCATCGAGGGCAAGGGCCACACCGCCTTCGGCATCGGCGGCGGCATCGCCCGGCTGGTCGGCGCCATCGCCGGGAACGAGCGGGCGGTGCTGACCTGCTCCATCCTCAACGAC
>NZ_DASPMG010000452.1:0-9975 GCF_035627195.1 Azospirillum sp. | reverse complement strand
GCGGGCACAACAGGGGCCTGGCCGGAAAACCGGCCGGATGGCGCGTCGGGAGATCGGGAATGGCATTCGCGGAACGCAAGCTCTTCGTGGAGCGCTGGGTCCAGGCGCCGCTCAAGGTGGCGTCGGTCACGCCGAGCGGGGCGCTGCTGTGCCGGACCATGGCCGAGGCCGCGGGCGCCGCACCCGGCCGCCGCGTCATCGAGCTGGGACCGGGCACCGGGCCGATCACCACGGCGCTGCTCGCCGCCGGGGTGGCGCGTGACGACCTGCTGCTGGTCGAACTGGACGAGATCTTCGCCAAGCACCTGCACGGCCGCTATCCGGGCGTGAAGGTGGTGCAGGGCGATGCCCGGCAGCTGCGGCGCCTTGCCGCGCATCAGGGCTGGCACGGCTGCGACGCGGTGGTGTCGGGCCTGCCGCTGATGGCGCTGTCGGTGCCCACCCAGTTCCGCATCGCCGCCGGCGCCTTCCAGGCCATGGGGGCGAACGGCGTGTTCGTGCAGCTGACCTATGGCCCGTTCTCGCCGCTCAACCCGGTGCTGCTGCGCCGGCTGGGCCTGGTGGCGCGGCGTTACCGCTGGATCGCCCGCAACCTGCCGCCGGCATCGGTGTGGGTCTACCGGCGACAATCGGTCGCGCCGCGGCGCTGAGCGGTTGACGGTTCCGCAACCGCGCTCCATGTGCTGGGCATGACGCACAAGCCACAGCCCTACCACCGGCCGGCACTGCTGTTCCTGGCCAAGCATCTCGCCGCCGGCGTCATCGCCGGCGTGGTGTTCTGCACGGCCATGCTGTGGTTCGACGTCGCCGGGCTGGGCACGCTGCTGCTCGGCTCCGACAGCGTGGTGGTCGGGCTCTACCTGTTCTTCGGCTCGGTCTGCATCACCTTCGGCAGCGTCGCCATGGGCGTGGGCATCATGGGCCTGGGCGACCACGCGGACCACCCGGACCGGGAGTATTGAGGCCCGGAGTATTGAGGGCGAGAACGTGGCCTTACAGATAGGCCGCGCGGCGCCGCGTCTTGGCGTTTTCCCAGGCCCATTCGACCACGAGGCTCATCAGCCGCTCGATGGTCGGGCGCACCTGCATCGCGAGGTCGTCGCGGAAGCGGAACGGCGGTGCCTCGTCCATGTAGGTGCTCTGGGTAAGTTCCAGCTGCACGGCGTGGATGCCATCCGCCGGGCGGCCGTAGGCGCGCGTGATGTACCCGCCCTTGAAGCGGCCGTTCAGCACGGACGTGAACTTGTCGGTGACGCTCAGCACGTTCATCAGGCGGGACGGCAGCGCGGGGGCAGCACTGGCGCCGTCGGCGGTGCCGACGTTGAAGTCGGTCAGGCGGCCCGGGAAGAAGCGCGGCACTTCCGAGCGGATGGAGTGCGCCTCGAACAGCACGGCGACGCCGAAGCGGTCGCGCAGCACCTCCAGTTCGGCGCGCAGCTGCTCGTGGTAAGGGCGCCAGTACAGGTCGATGCGGCGCCGCACCTCGGCCTCGTCCGGCTCCTGGCCCTGTTTGTAGACGGGCTCTCGGTCGAAGGTGGTGAGGGGGCACAGCTCGGTGTTGTCCGCGCCCTGGTAGAGCGCGGCGCCGGCCGGGTCGCGGTTGAGGTCGACGACGTAGCGCGACAGCGTCGCCTTCATGAAGCCGACGCCCAGCGCCGGGGCGAAATGGTAGAGGCGGTCGACGTGCCAGTCGGTGTCCGGTACCGCGAGCGCGGTGTCGGTCATGGTTCCCGCGATGTCGGGCGGGATCGCCGTGCCGACGTGCGGGATGCTGAGCAGAACCGGCGTTTCGCCCGGCTGAAAGCGGAAAGTTTCCATGGGTCCGATCAGGGATTCTGCGCACGTCCGTATGCCGCAACGCAGCAAATATGCGCCGAGTTTCCCTATGCGTCAAACCACTTTGCGGGTTTCCGACCCGTCCTGCCTAAAGATTGGGCTCAGGTTTGGGCGACATCGTCGTCGCCGTCCACCCCTTCGCTCTCGGCGACGTGGTCGACCATGTCGGACAGCACGCGGCGGATGTGTTCGTCGGTGATCAGGTAGAAAACGCGGTTGCCGCGCCTCTCCGCCTGGATCAGGCGCCCGGCCCGCAGAAGGCGCAGGTGGTGGCTGACCAGCGACGGCGACAGGCCGAGTGCGGACGCCATGTCGCCGACCGAAATGGGCGTCTCCAGGCAGGCGAGGATGATGCGCAGCCGGCTGGGGTCGCTCATCAGGCGGAACATGTCCGCGAGTTCCGTCGTCTGGTCCTCCGTCAGGCGGAGGTGGGCCGGCTTCTGCGAAAGCGCGCGGTGCATGCGGTGCTCGATTCCCTGATGACTGCCGAGGGCAGGAATATGGACCTTCACGGCGCCGCCGCCCATGGCCGTGTTCGTGCTTTTCATCGCGGATGCCGCTTTTCCCATGGGGCGGATGCCGCGTTTCGCAGTGGGGATGTGATTTTTTGCGAGGTTGACGCGGGCGTGGCGTTTGGGAACAATTCGCGCCAAACAAGAACCGTCGCCGGACGGCATGACGCTCGACCTTGAGGGGAGGAACGCCATGAGGACGCGCCGACAGGTGCTGTTGCCGCTGGCGTTGGCGCCGGTTGCCGGATGGGCCGTGTGGTCGTCCGGATCGGCGGAGCCGACGCACCCGTTCTCGCGATTTCATTTGCCGCTGGGAGACGCGACCGCGCTGTGGCGCGATCTTGCCCAGGTGCGCCTGAACGGTCCCATCTCCGGCCCTGAGTTTCCGGCCAGGGTGGCGGGGCTGGAGGGGAAGACCGTGGCGCTGTGCGGCTTCATGATCCCGTTGGCCGAGGGGGCGGCGCACAGCCGCTTCATTCTGGCCGCCAACCCGGTGGGCTGTGCGGCCTGCGAGAATCCCGGCCCGGCCACCATGCTGCACGTCCACGTCCGGAACCCGGTGCGTGAAACCCGCGAGCCGGTGGTGGTGACCGGCACGTTGCGGATCAAGCCCAACGAGGGCCTGTTCTACCGCCTGGAGCGTGCCGAACTGCGCGACGCGTAAGCCGTCGGGCTTTCGCCGCGCTCAACCGCTCGACTGCTCAGCTGCCCGGCGGCGAACCGTCAGTCGAACAGAAGGCCGTGGCCGCGCGCCGGAAGCGGCGTGGCGCCGGCCACGGAGGCGACGAGGTCGCCCAGGCCGACGAAGCGCCGGTCGAAGCGGGCCATCAGCAGCCCGTCGGTGCGCGCCGTGACCGGGGTGCGGGCGCCGGCCGGATCGGCGGCCGTGGGGTCGACGATGTCGGCGACGATCTCGCCGGCCCGCACCGGATCGCCCACGCGGCGGCGGAAGGCGAGGACGCCGGACACCGGCGCCGTCAGCCGGTCCAGCCCGGCGAGCGGCGTCGCCTCGCAGGACGGTGGCGGCGGTGGGCCGGCGTCGCCGGCGACGACGCCCCGGCGGATGAGGACACGCAGCAGCGCCTGGGCGTCGGCGGCGGCCTGGGCGTCGTCGACGTCGGCCTTGCCGCGCAATTCGACGGTGGCGGCGAGGCAGGCGGGCGGGACCGGGGTGGAATCGCCGAGGCGCTCGGCCAACAGCCACCAGGGGGCGGAACAGGCTTCGTCGAACGGGTGCCCGCCCGATTAGCGGGCCAGCAGCACGGCGCGGCAGCCCAGTTCGGCGGCGATGTCGGCGGCGTCCGGCCACAGCGCGTCGCCGGTGTACAGGTGCATCACCGCTTCGTTGTCGCAGTGCAGGTCGAGGACGAGGTCGGCGTCGAGCGCCAGGCCGAGCAGGGCGTGGCGCAGCGCGCCCACTTCGCCGGTGGGGTGATGCGCCGCGTGCGCGGCGCGCAGGGCCTCGCGGATGAGCGGTACGTTGGCGGCGGGGTCCGGGCCAAGGCGATCGCGCAGAAGCGCCTCCGTGCCCGGCACGAGATCGGGGAAGCCGCGGTTGAAATTGCCGTCGCCGTCCAGGCCATGGCGGCCGACGTGCGTTCCCGCCACCACCTGCGCGAGGCCCACCGGGTTGGCGACCGGCACCACGACCACCTCGCCCGTCACCGGCGCGTGGTCGAGCAGGCGCAGCAGATGATGGGCGACCAGCATGCCCGGCGTCTCGTCGGCGTGCAGTGCCGCCTGGATGTAGGCCTTCGGCCGGGCGCCGGGCGTGCCGTAGCGGTGCACGGCCAGCGCGCGCCGGGTGCCGAGGCGGGTGACGGGCAGGGCGATCTGTTCGACGGTTCGCGGCATGCGGGCCTCCTTCACGGACGAGCTTAACCCCGGACGGGTTCCAACGGCCACCGGCGCTTGCTAGGGTGTTTCGGGACAGGATCGTCCGGAAATTCTCGCAGGGGTGGCGGTGCCGCGCGTGCTTGCCCTGGTCGCAGCGGTGGTGCTGTACGGCGTCCTCAGCTGGCCGGCGCCGCCGGAGGTGCGCGTGGTGGAGGTGGCCATCGCCGCCCTTCTGGTGGCTGCGGCCGGCATCGCGCGGCCGTGGGCGGTGGTGTCCGGGCATGCGCTCCACCGGCCCGGCGCGCCGCCGTGGGAGGCCACGGCCGTCATGGCCTTCGCGGCGCTTCTCTGGCCGCCGCTGGCACGCGGGCTGGCGCTGGGCGCGGGGATGGCCGACGTGCTGCGCGACGTGGTGCCGTTGATCTACCTGTTCCTGCCTGTGCTGCTGGTGCCGGTGCTGCGGCGGGCGGGACCGCGTGCGGCCACGGCGTTGGCAATGGCGCTGGCGGCGGCGGGCGTGCTGTTCGCGCTGCGCTGGTGGCGGCAGGCGGACTGGGGGTTCGGCGCCGTGGGGGCGCGGGCCATGTCCGACGGGGCGCGGTACTACCTGAACGCGCCCTCGGTGCTGTTCGCCGGCATCGCCTTGCCTCTGGCGTCGCTAGGGCTGGCGGCGCGGGGCGGGCTCTGGCGGTGGGGGATGGCCCTGCTGCTGCTGGTGCCGGCGGCGCTGTGCCTGGGGGCGTTGGCCGGCGCGGTGCATCGCATGGCGTTGGGGATGGCGGTGCTGGCCTTCGCGGCGGCGGGAGCGTGGTGGCTGCGCCGACGGCCGTGGCTGGTGCTGGGTTGGGCGGCCGCGGCGCTGGCCGCGACGCTGCTGTCGGACGGCCTGCTGACCGGCGCCGTGCAGCAGGTGGCGGAGAAGAGCCGGTTGACCGGCGCCAACACGCGGTTCGAGGAGGCGGCGGCGGTGGTGGAACTGGTGGGCGGTTCTCCCTGGTCGCTGCTGATCGGGGAGGGGTGGGGAGCGCTGATCGCCAACCCGGCCGTCGGTGGCTGGCGGGTGTCGTACACCCACACGCTGCTCAGCTACGTGCTGTTGAAGGCGGGGTTGCTGGGGTTGGCGGCGCTGCTCGCGTACCTGCTGAGCTTGGTGCCGGCGGCGCTGATCCTGCTGCGCGGCAGCCCGCCGATGGCCTGGGCGGTGCTGCCGCCGCTGGCGATGTCCCTGGGCCTGCACACCAGCTTCAAGTACCTGGATTGCGGGCTGCTGCTGACGCTGCTGGTGCTGGCGGGCGAGGATGCCTCCAGGAAATCCGCGGATATGGGGTAGCGGGTTGGCGTTGCGCGCGCGGTGAGGGTATTGCATACTTTTTGATGCAACCTGCCGTGCGGAGGGGCCGTGCCGGAGCAGCCGTCCATCCTGTTCGTCAACCGCGTGTTCCCGCCGGACCGCGGTGCCACCGGCCGCGTGCTGGCCGATCTGGCGGAGCGCGCGACGGCCAGAGGCTGGCGGGTGACGGTGCTGGCCGACGGCGCCGGAGAGGCGATCGTTCGGCGCGGCGTGCGCGTGGTGCGCACCGGGGCGGGGGCGGACCGGCCGTGGGCACGCGGCTATCTGGCGGCGCTGGCGCGGCTGGTGGCGCGCGGGCTGACGCTGCCGCGCCACGACGTTGTGGTCACCATGACCGACCCGCCGTTCCTGGCGCTGGCCGGGCCGTTGCTGTCGGCGCGGCACGGGGCGGCGCTGCACTGGTGCCATGACCTCTTTCCGGCGCTGCTGCCGGTGCTGGGCGTGCGGCTGCCCGCGCCGTTGGCCGGCGCGCTGGATGCGGCGATGGGCTTGGCGCTGCGGCGGCACGGCGCGGTGGTGGCGATCGGCCGCTGCATGGCCGCGCGGCTGGCCGAACTGGGCGTGGCGCGGGAGCGGCTGTCCGTCGTCCCGAACTGGGCGGACCCGCAGATCCGGCCGTTGCCGCGCGAGGGCAACCCCCTGCGCCGGGAGCTGGGGTTGGGCGGGCGGTTCACCGTCGCCTACGCCGGCAACATGGGGCTGGCGCATCCGATGGACAGCGTGCTGGACGCCGCCGCAGCCCTGCCCGAGGCGGCGTTCCTGCTGGTGGGCGAGGGACGCGGCCGGGACGCGGTGGCGCGGGCGGTTCGCGCGCGGGGACTCGCGAACGTGCACGTCCTGCCGTTCCAGCCGCCGGGCCGGCTGGGCGAGACGCTGGCGGCGGCCGACGTGCACCTTGCCAGCATGGATGTGCGCGCCGAGGGGATGCTGGTTCCGTGCAAGGTGGCGGGCGTGCTGGCGGCCGGGCGCCCCTGCCTGTTCCTCGGCCCCGCCGGGTGCGAGGCGGCGCGGCGCGTGGTGGAGCACGAATGCGGCATGATGCTCGACCCGCGGGATGGAGCGGGGCTGGCGGCGGCCATTCGCGGCTATGCCGCCGATCCGGAACGCCGCGCCGCCGAAGGTGCTCGCGCGCTGCGTGCCGCCGGACTGTGGGGCGCCGATATGGCGGCCGAGCGCTTCCTGGCCGTGGCCGCGGCGCTGCGGCGGCCGGCCATGGACCCGGTCCGGGTCGCGCCGATGCCGGAACGGCCGCGTGGCTGACGGCGGGCAGACACTGCCGGGGATCCGGTCGTCGGCCGCGCGGGATCCGGTCTCGCTGCTGCTCGCCGGATGGCGGGTGATCGCCGGGTGCGCGCTGGCGGGGCTGGTCGTCGCCATTCTCGGCCTGCGGATGGTGACGGCCGAGTACACGGCCAGCATGGTGGTGGGCCCGACGGCCCGCACCGGCTTCGCCGGCATGGGGCCGCGGGTGCCCGTCGCGGGGCCGGAGCTTGCCGCCGGCATGGCCGAGCATGGCGCCGGGGACGAGACGCTGTCGGACTTCGCGCGCTTCCTGGAGCTGTTGGGTTCGGCGCCGGTCGCGGCGCGGCTGGCCGGCGATCCGGCGCTGCTGCGCCGGCTGTTCCCGGAGCGCTGGGACGTGGCAGCCGGGGAATGGCGGCCGCCGCCGGGATTGGCGGCCGGGGCGAAGCGCCTGTTGCTGGCGGTCGCCGGACGCGAGGACTGGGTGGAGCCCGACGCGGTCGAGGCGGCGCGGCGGCTGCGCGACCACGTGCTGGTGGCGACCGTCGGCACCGGGCCGATGCGACGCATCGTGGTCCGGCACGCGGACCGCGCCTTCGCGCTGGACCTCCTGGGGCGGCTGGCGGCGGCCACCGATGCGCACCTCCGGGCGGAGGCGGCGCGGCGCAGCGCCGCGCAGGTCGCCTACATCCGCGCCCAACTCGCCCGCGTCACGATGGCCGAGCACCGGCGCACGCTGACCGAACTGCTGGCCGAGCAGGAGCGGGTAGCGATGCTGATCGAGGTCGACCTGCCCTTTGCGGCCGATCCCATCGAGCCGCCGACGGCCGCGCGCCTGCCGGACTGGCCCGACCCGAAGGTCGTGCTGCCGCTGGGGCTGGTGGTCGGCACGGCGCTGGGCATGCTGCTGGTCAATGTTCGCGCATGGCGCCGCCGGTGATCCCCGTTTCGGCCGTCGTCATGACCCGCGACGAGGCGGTCAACCTGCCCGCCTGCCTGGCGGCCCTGGAGCGCTTCGCGCAGGTCTTCGTCGTGGATTCCGCCAGCACCGACGGCACGGTGGAGATCGCCGCCGCGCACGGCGCCACGGTTGTGTCGTTCCGATGGGACGGCGGCTATCCGAAGAAGAAGCAGTGGTGTCTGGACCACCTGCCGTTCGCCGCGGACTGGGTGCTGTTCGTCGACGCGGACGAGCGGCTGACCGATGCGCTGGTGGCGGAGATCGCCGCGTTGATGGCGCGGGGGCCGCGGCACGCCGGCTATTACGTGGACGGGCGACCGGTGTTCCTGGGCCGCGAGCTGCGTTTCGGGGCGCGCAACCGCAAGTTGGCGCTGCTCGACCGGCGTCGGGCGCGCTTCCCCGTCGTGCCGGACCTTGACGTCGCGCGCATGTGGGAGGTGGAGGGGCACTACCAGCCCGACGTCGACGGCACGGTGGGCCGGCTGCGCGCCCCGCTGCGGCACGCCGACGGCAAGCCGCCGGCGGCGTGGTTCGACCGGCACAACCGCTACTCCGACTGGGAAGCGGCGCTGCGCGCCGACGGGCGCATGGACGCGCTGATCGCGCGGGAGCGCGGCGGGCGGCGTCGGCTGAAGCGCGTGCTTGCCGCCCTGCCGTTGCGTCCCCTGGCGGTCTTCCTGCACGGCTATGTGCTGCGCCTGGGCTTTCTCGACGGCGCCGCCGGATTTCACCACGCGCTGGCGCGCGCGTTCTACCACTGGCAGATCGACGTGAAAGTCCGGGCGCTGCGCGTCAGTCCGCCGCCGCCGGGACGTGGTCCCGCTCGCCGCCCAGCGCCTTGACGAGGTCGAAGGTGCGCTTGCGCACCGACGGGTCGGCGATGCGGTAGTAGGCGCGCACCAGCTCCAGCGTCTCGCGCCGGGCCATCGACTCGAACTCGTCGGTCTCGGTCATGGGGGCCGCGGCGGCGCTCGGCACGTCGTCGGCGGCGGGCATGTCGTCGAAGAAGAAGCTGACCGGCACGCCCAGCACCTGGGACAGGTTGAACAGGCGGCTGGCGCTGATGCGGTTCGAGCCGCGCTCGTACTTCTGCAGCTGCTGGAAGGTGATGCCCACGGCCTCGCCCAGTTTTTCCTGGCTCAGGCCCAGCAGCGTGCGCCGCAAACGCAGACGCGCGCCGACATGGATGTCGATCGGGTTCGGGCCTTCGCCGCGCTTGGAGAGCGTGTGGGCGGAGGCAAGCTTGGTCTTGGTTGCGGTCATGGCGGCCCTCGGCTCTATGCGGTTGGCCTTGCCAGGGGCAGGGCTGAAACCCGTCTTCGTCACAAAATTTATACAACCTAATGTGAGTATCAACCACTTATCAACCGGACCGGGGGTGTGCGTGAATAAAAGAAACGGTCTTTCCGCGTGCGGAAACGTCCTTTCTCGTAAAGCGGCGGTAGATATCGCCGAACCATTGCAAACACTGCCTGGACACCGGATATTGCTGCGCAGGACAGAAAACCGAGGCCCATCAGTTCGCGCCGGATGACGGTCTGTTCGCGCCGGCCCAGTGCAGCCCGGCGTTGTGACAGGCCGCCCGCGACGAAGACACACAAGGGTTGTGGCAGCCGCACCACCCGCCGGGCGCGGGCCAGCGCCTGGAGGGTGAAGGCGTAGTCGGCGCCGATGGCGAATCGGGTCTGGTAACGCAGGCCGGCCACCAGGGCACGCCGGTAGACCATCGCCTGATGGTGCGTGAACATGCCGTAGAAGGCGTAGCGGTGGGAGCGCGCCGGCTTCAGCACCGTGCGTCCGTCGCCCAGCCGTTCCAGCGCGTCGCCGTACAGGAAGTCGGCGTCGGGGGCGGCGCCCAGTGCGGCGGCGACGGTGGCCAGGGTGTCCGGGCCGGGCAGCGTGTCGCCGGCGTTGAGGAACAGAAGGAAGTCCCCCGACGCGTGTTCCAGCGCCACGTTCATGGCGTCGTAGGTGCCGCCGTCGGGGGCCGAGCGCCACCACGCCGGCTCGTCGGCGTGCGCGGCCAGCCAGCCGGCCGTGCCGTCGGTGGAGGCGCCGTCCACCACGATCCATTCGAAATCCCGCCAGGACTGCGCGCACAGGCTGGCGCGCGTGGCGAGCAGGCCGGGCAGGTCGTCCCGCACCACGGTGACGACGGACAGCCGCGGCGCCGTCATCGCCCGATCACCGAGATGGAGGCGGCGGTGATGGCGAGGCTGCCGAGGATGCCGCCCAGG
>NZ_DASPMG010000451.1:0-4726 GCF_035627195.1 Azospirillum sp. | reverse complement strand
CCCGGATGCCGGTGAAGCGGCAGCCCAGCGCCGACCCCACCACCACCTGCGCCGCCCCCACCAGCACGCCGGGCGGGGCGCCGGCCGTCAGGCCGCCCAGGTGGATTGCCGCCGACAGCAGCATGGGCCCGACGATCTGCGCCGCCGGGATGTGCAGGAACCGCGCGATCGGGTAGCCCACGGCGCACCCCGCCAGCAGGGCGGCGTCCGCCAGCGACATCGAGGCCAGCGGTGGCCCCAGCGGCCCGCGGTCGTGCGGGTCGTAGTAGCCCAGCGCCTGGAACCAGAACGGGATCACCAGCACCACCAGCATGACGCGCAGCGCGTGCACCAGCGAGATGGTGCGGTCGTCGCCGCCCATGGCGGTGCCGGCCAGCACCATCTCGTTCAGGCCGCCGGGCGTGGCGGTGAAATAGGCGGTCACCGCGTCCAGCCGCACGAAGCGCTGCAGGTAGACCACCCCCGCCACCGTGCACACCACCACATAGCCGGCCAGGGCCGACAGGCTGACGCCCCAATCGCCGATGCGGCCCAGGATCTCCGGCGTGAAGCCGCTGCCCAGCATGACGCCCAGCACCATGATCATGCCGCTGCGCAAGGGCGGCGGCACGCGCACGGGCAGCTTCGCCATGGCCGCCACCGCGGTGAACAGCATGGCGCCGATCATCCAGGCCAGCGGCATGTCGAAGTGCGCGAACAGCGCCCCGCCCGCCGTGCCGATCGCCAGGGCCAGCGTCCAGGAAAACAGGGTGCCGCGCATTATTCGACGATCCGCCCCAGCCGCACCGCCGTCTGCCCCGGCCGCACGCGGCGCGCCGGCATGATCAGCACGCAGTCGTCGTAGGGGGTGGCCAGCGGCTCCTCGCCGTCGTGGCCGATCACCGTCCCCGCCTTGGGCACGATCTCCAGCCCGGCGTAGGCGGCGTTGAAGTGGAAGCTGTCGCCGCGCGCGGTCACCGCCTGCGTCACCTCCACCACCCGCCGCGGCTCGGCGTGCCGGCGCAGGCGCGGGCGGGCGAGCGCGGGGTCGACCATGCCCAGGTGCAGCAGGAAGCGCAGGCAGGTCTCCACCGCCACCGCGCCGGTCTCGGCGCGCCAGTGCTGGCCGCATTCCACCAGCACGGCGGTGCGGGTGCCGTCCGCCTCGGCGAAGCCGTCGTAGTCGATCAGCCGGCGGCCGGCGGCGTGCCCCTCGTCGGCGACGATCCACGCCGGGTAGCCCAGCGCCCTGGCCAGGTCGCGCCCGCGCCCGGTGCGCCCGCACAGCGTCAGCGGCGGCGTGTCGTTGGTCATGGAGTGCACGTCCAGCAGCACGTCGGCCGCGTCGAACACCGGGCGCAGCGCGCGGGCGCGGCGCAGCTCCGCGCTGTCCCGCCGGCTGTCCAGCACGTCGGGCGACCACAGGCGGTTGAAGTCCTCATCGACGAAGCGGGCGGCGTAGGGCGCGGTGCGGTCGAAGGTCTGGTAGGCGGCGACGTTGGCCAGCGACAGCGTCAGCTTGCCCCGCAGCGGCTTCACGCCCAGGCGGAACAGCGCGTCGATGGCGATGGCGCCGCAGATCTCGTTGCCGTGCGTCAGCCCGTTGATGACCACGTGCGGCCCCGGCTGCCCGCCGTCGAGCGTGGTGACGTACTCGATGCCGGTGTTGCCGTACCGGTAGGGGGCGACGTCGGGCGGCTGCAGCTGGATGGGAACGGGTTCGAACACGCGGGGCTCGCATCCAATGACAAGGAGGGGCCGGGGGAGGGGGCAGGCAGTCGTTTCGCACACGCACGAGGTCCCGGAGTATGGCGGACCCGGCCCGCCCGCACCAGCCCCCCATAACGGCACCCATGGCGGCACGGGTCGCCTCCCATAGTATGACAGTTTTATAGTATGACAGTTTTTCGTCGACGGCCGGCGGCAACTCCAGTATACGCGAGCGGACGATGAGGCGTCCGCCATCCCCCATTCGGTGTGGGGATTGCGACGAAAGGCTTACGGAATCCGGGTTTGGCGCGATGAGCTTCGTGATCGAGGACGTCCTGGTCCGCCACGATCCGGCCGGCCGGCGGGTGCCGGTCCTCTTCGATTCCCCGCACAGCGGCACCGTCTACCCGCGCGACTTCCACTTCGTCTGCCCCCTGCCGGTCCTGCGTCAGGCGGAGGACACCTATGTGGACGAGCTGTTCGCCTGCGCGCCGGAGCAGGGCGCCACGCTGCTGCTGGCGCTGTTCCCGCGCACCTACGTGGACGCCAACCGCGCGGCGGACGACATCGACCCCGGCATCCTCGACGGCCCCTGGCCGGAGAAGCTGCGCCCGACCGACAAGAGTGCCGCCGGCATGGGCCTGATCCGCACGCTGTGCCGGCCGGGCCTGCCGCTCTACGACGGCCGCCTGCCGGTGGCCGAGGTGGCGGAACGCATCGACCGCTACTACCGCCCCTACCATTTCCAGGTCGCCAGCGTTCTGGACTCCTTCAGCGCGCAGTTCGGCGGGGCGTGGCACGTGGACTGCCACTCCATGCCCTCCATCGGCGACGGTTCGTCGACCATCGACTTCGTCGTCGGCGACCGCGACGGCCGCACCAGCGAGCGCGGCTTTGTGAACCTGATCGTCGAGGTGCTGCGCGGCTTCGGCTACCGCGTCACCCGCAACGATCCCTACAAGGGGGTCGAGCTGCTGGCCCGCTACGCCAACCCGGCGCGCGGCCGCCATTCGGTGCAGCTGGAGATCAACCGGCGCCTCTACATGAACGAGGAGACGCTGGAGAAGCACGCCGGCTTCGGCCGGCTGCAAGGCCACCTGTCCACCCTGGTGCGCGAGGTCTGCGCCTACGCCGCCTCCCGCACCGTGGCCCGCGCGGCGGAGTAGGGCGCCCTCAGGGTTCGAACTGTTCCTTCAGGATGCGTTCCTCGAAGTTGAACTCCGGGTCGAACAGCAGGGTGATCGACACGTCGCGCGCCTCGCTGACCACCACGCGCTCCACCTCGCGCACCTCGGTGAAGTCGGCCACGGCGCTGACCGGGCGCTTGGCGCATTCCAGCACGTCGAAGGTGATCTGTGCGGCGTGCGGCAGCAGCGCGCCGCGCCAGCGCCGCGGGCGGAACGCGCTGATCGGCGTCAGCGCCAGCACGCCCGCCCCCAGCGGGATGATCGGCCCGTGGGCCGACAGGTTGTAGGCGGTGCTGCCGGCCGGCGTGGCGACCAGCGCGCCGTCGCAGATCAGCTCCGGCAGGCGGACCTTGTCGTCCACGGTGATGCGCAGCTTGGCGGCCTGCCGCGTCTCGCGCAGCAGCGACACCTCGTTGATGCCGATGGCCTCGATGGTGGAGCCGTTGACCCGCGTGGCGTGCATGCGCAGCGGGTGCAGCGTGACGTGCTGGGCGCGCAGGATGCGTTCCGGCAGTTCCTCGTCGCGGTAGGCGTTGAGCAGGAACCCGACCGAGCCGCGGTTCATCCCGTACACCGGCTTCGGCATCGCCCCGCCGCGCCCCAGCGCGCAGTGCAGCGTCTCCAGCAGGAAGCCGTCCCCGCCCAGCGCCACGATGACGTCGGCCATGCCGATCGGCACGTTGCCGTATCGGTGCACCAGCCGCGTGCGGGCGCGCCGCGCCTCCTCGGTGTCGGCGCACACGAAGGCGATCTGCGGGGGATTGTTGCGGAACGGGTAAGCGGCGGGATCGGTCATCGTGCCCCGACCATAGCGCAGGTGAGCCCGCCGCGACAGTGCCCGCGCGGGTGGCGCTGCTTTGCGAATCCGGCGCGAGGGGCTATTTTAGGAAGGCACACGCACCGGGACCGCCGCCATGAACGACCTCGTGATCCGCAACCTGGACGAAGGCGTCATTGAGAGCCTGCAGCGCAGCGCCCTCCTGCACGGCCGCTCGCTGGAGGACGAACTGCGCGACATCGTCACGCAGGCTGCGCGCACGGCTTCCGTGCGGCGGCCGCTGTCAGCGGAGGAGAAGCTGGCCTTTGCCGATCGCATTTGCGCGATGAGCCCGCCGGGACCGCAGACGGACAGTACGCTGCTCATTCGCGAAGACCGTGACCGGTGAGCGGTCTGGTCATCGACTCCAGCGTCGCGGTCAAGTGGTTCTTTCCGGAACCGCAGGCCGATCAGGCGCGTGCGCTGCTCCGCGCGGGGATGCCGCTGGTCGCGCCGGATCTCGTCATCGCCGAGGCGTCCAACGTTGCGTGGAAGAAGGTGCGCATGGGGCAGGCGACGGCTATGCAGGCACTCGATCTCGCGCGCGGACTGCGTGCCATGTTGGAGGAAATCGTGCCGGGTGAGGTGCTCTCCGCGCGTGCCGTGGAAATCGCGCTGGCGCTCAACCACCCCGTCTACGACGCCTTCTATCTCGCCCTGGCCGAGGCGCGCGACCTGCCCCTGGTCACGGCCGACCGGCGCCTCGCCGACCGCGCCGCCGGCACACCCTGGGCCTCGCTCGTCCGGCCGCTGGTCTGAGCCTCACCCGCCCGTCACGCTCATGTGGCGGGGCACCGGCGCGGCCTTGTGGCGGCGGTCGATGATGAAGTCGTGGCCCTTCGGCTTGTGGCGGATGGCGTCGCGGATCGCCTGCTCCACCACCGCGTCGTCGTCGCTCAGGCGCAGCGGCGTGCGCAGGTCGGCGGCGTCCTCCTGGCCCAGGCACATGTACAGCGTGCCGGTGCAGGTCAGCCGCACGCGGTTGCAGCTTTCGCAGAAATTGTGCGTCAGCGGCGTGATGAAGCCGATCCGC
>NZ_DASPMG010000450.1:0-29327 GCF_035627195.1 Azospirillum sp. | reverse complement strand
CGCCTGGATAGGCCTCCCGTCCCGGCGGGCGGCGCAGCAGGAGGGAGAGCTGGCGGTGCACGGCGGCGTGCTTGGTCAGGTCGTCGACGATGATCAGCGCGTGCCGGCCGCTGTCGCGGAAATGCTCGGCCATGGTGAAGCCGGCGTAGGGCGCCAGCCATTGCAGGCCCGGCGGCGCGTCGGCCGGGGCGATGACGAACAGCGTGCGCCCCAGCGCCCCGCCACTCCTCACCGCCTCGACCACGGCGCGCACGCTCGACGCCTTCTGGCCGACGGCGATGTAGACGCTGACCACGTCGCCGTCGCGCTGGCTGAGGATGGCGTCGACGGCGATGGAGGTCTTGCCGGTGGCGCGGTCGCCGATCAGCAGCTCGCGCTGGCCGCGGCCCAGCGGGAACATGGCGTCGATGACGGCGGTGCCGGTCAGCAGCGGCTCCGTCACCGCGGCGCGGTCGGCGATGGCCGGGGCCGGGCGCTCCACCGGCTCCAGCCGGTCCGCCGCCACGGGCGGGCCGCCGTCCAGCGGCCGGCCCAGCGGGTCCAGCACGCGCCCCGGCAGGGCATCGCCCACCGGCACGCGCACCACCGCCCCGGTGCCGTGCACCGTGGCGCCGGCCGACAGGTGCCGGTCCTCGCCCAGCAGGATGCAGCCGATGGTGCCGTCCAGGTCCACCGCCAGCCCCGGCACGCCGCCGGGGAACAGCAGCAGCTCGTCCGCCCGCGCCTCGGGCAGGCCGGAGACGCGGGCGATGCCGTCGCCCACCGATTCGATCCGCCCGACCGATTCGAAGCTCGGCCGGACGCCCAGCGCGTCCAGGCGCTGCCGGGCCTCGGGCAGCCAGGCGTCAAGCGCGTCGCGCAGCGTTGTCGTCATCGCGCGTCAGCTCCTCCATCGCCGCGGCCAGCGCCTGTTTCCAGGAGTGGCGCAGGACGGTGTGCGGGAAGTGCAGCTCCACCCCGGCGATCAGGCCGGGATCCTCGGCGAACGCCACGGCGACCGGCCGGCCCAGCGCCGCCGCCAGCCGCTCCTGCCAGCGCTCCCCCTCCGGCACCGTCAGCGGCGCGGACGTGACGAGGCGCACCGGCACCGGGTCGCCACCACCGTCGCCACCGTCGCCGGCCAGCGCCCGGCGCTGCGGTTCGGGCAGCGCCTCGACGCTGCGGCAGGCGGCCTCCAGGAAGCCCTCGGCCATGCCGTCGCCCGCCGTCACGCGCAGCAGCCGCGCCGCCACTGCGGTGCCCAGCGCGGCGGCGCGCTCGCGCAGGCCGGCCTCCGCCTGCCGCCGCTCCTCGGCCAGCCGGGCGCGCCCTTCGGCAAGCAGCCCCTCGGCCTCGCCGCGTGCCTTGTCCAGCAGGGCCGCGCGCTCCGCCGCCGCCTGCGCGCGGACGCCGGCCAGCAGCCGGTCGCGCTCGGCGGCGAGGCCGGCCTTCTCGGCATCGACGGCGCGCTTCCCGTCGGCGGCCTCGCGGCGCGCCGCGTCGGCCTCGCCGCGCACGCGTTCGGTCGCCGCCTGCCGCTCGGCGATCACCGCCAGCACCGGGCGGTACAGGAAATGCCGCAGCAGCCACACCAGGACCAGGAAGTTGACGGCCTGGAGAAGCAGCGTCCACCCGTCGAGATGCATGGATCGGCGTCCTCACACGAACGGGTTGGCGAACAGCAGCAGGAGCGCGATGACGAGGCAGTAGATCGCCATCGTCTCGATCATGGCCAGCCCGACGAACAGCGTGCGCGACAGCGTGTTGGCCGCCTCCGGCTGGCGGGCTATGGCCTCCATGGCGGCGGCGACGGCGCGGCCCTCGGCCAGCGCCGGGCCGATGGCGCCGACGCAGACGGCGACCACCGCGCCCAGGATGCTGATGGCGTGGATGTCCATGGCTTACCCCCTCTCGATGGTTCCGACGGCGCCGCCGATGAACACCGCGGCGAGGATGGTGAAGATGTACGCCTGCACGAGGCCCAGCAGCATTTCCAACGCCATCAGCGGCACCGGCACGAACAGCCCGGCCAGCGACAGCACGATGGCGATGACGAACTCCCCGCTCATGACGTTGCCGAACAGGCGCACGGACAGCGAGAAGGCCCGCGTCACCTCCGACAGCAGGTTGAGCGGCAGCAGGAACGGCGACGGGTGGGCGAAGCCCTTCAGGTACCCCCACGCCCCGCGCGCCCGCACGCCCAGCACCTGGCTGGCCAGGAAGACGATCAGCGCCAGCGCGGCGTCGGTTTCCAGGAAGGCGGTCGGCGCCTTCGCCCCCGGCACCAGCCCCGACAGGTTGGCGACCGCCAGATAGAGGAACAGCGTACCCAGCAGCGGCAGGTAGGGCGTGGCGTCGGCCTGCATGGTCTCCCCCACCTGCCGGCGGATGGTCTCGACAGCCAGTTCCAGCACCGCCTGCACGCGCCCCGGCCCCTCCACCCGCAGGCTCCGCGTCGCGAGGTACGAGCCCAGCGCCAGCACCGCCATGAGGACCCAGGTTGTGACCACCGGCAGCGTCACCGGCACGGGTCCCAGCGCGAAGACGACGGGTGCGGTGAGCGGCGAATCGATCATGGCCGCCTCCGCTCCGGCCGCACCAGCGCCATGCGCGCCGCCTGGAACCCGGCCAGCATGCCCAGCAGCGCCGCCGCCCCGCCCAGCCACGCCGCCAGCGTGAACGCCGCCCCCGCCCCGCCCAGTCGCGCCAGATGCAGCGGCAGCGCGCGCCGGAGATCGCCGTCCAGGTACAGCCGCGCCGTGGCGGCGAGGCCGCCGAAGAAGGCGGCGCCCAGCGCCGCGCCGGCCAGCGCCCCGATCAGTCCGTGCAGGAGAGTCATCGCGTCCATGGGCCTCAGCGCTCCTGCTCGATGCGTTTCCAGGCCAGCCAGCCGCCCAGCGCCACCCCGGCGAAGATCAGCGACGCGGTCCAGAACACCCCGCCGCCGGCCATCCCGTCCAGCCAGCGCCCCATGGCCAGCCCGGCCAGCGTCGGCGCCACCACCAGCCAGCCGAGCGCGCCGATGAGCGCGAGGTTGCGGCCGACCGGACGCTCCCCCTCCGTCACCCAGCGTTCCCGCCGCTCGCGGCGGCGGCGCACGGGCTCGGCCATGTGGCCATTTCCATTCCGGGCACCGTCGTGGTTGCCGTTCGGGTGGGTCATGGCGCTTCCTCCACACCGTCCCGCGCCGCCTGGACCGGCCCGGCCGGGCGCCGTTCGGGCCGCAGGTAGGCCAGGATGTGGCGCACGGCGGCAAGGTGCATGCGCCGGGCACCCACGCGCGCCTCCCCCTCCTCCTCGCCCGCCCGGCGGAAGCGGGCGAGCACCTCGTGCTCCAGCACCTGCAAGTCGTCGCCGGCCACCGCCTCGCGCGTCGCCACCGCGACGTGCCGCCCGTCCGACACCGTCAGCACGCCGCCGCGCACCGCGCAGTGCCCCTCCCGCCCGTCCGCGCACCGCCAGCTCACCACCGACACGGCGAGCGCCGTCAGCAGGTCCGCGTGTCCGGCCAGGATGCCGAAGGCGCCGCTGGCGTCCTCGGCGCGCACGTGCGCCACGTCCGCCACGCGGGCGGCGACGGATGTGGGCGTGGTGATCACGAGGTCCATCACGCCCCCCTCCCCTTCATCTCCCGCGCCCGCACCTCCTCCAGCGTGCCGGCCAGGAAGAAGGACGATTCGGCCCAGTCGTCGCCCTCGCCGTCGAGGATCGCGCGGCAGCCCTTCAGCGTCTCGGCCAGCGGCACCGTCACGCCGCCGCGCCCGGTGAAGGCCTCGGTCACCAGGAAGGGCTGCGTCAGGAAGCGCTGCAGCCGCCGCGCCCGCTTCACCGCGCGGCGGTCCGCGGCGCTCAGCTCCTCGATGCCGAGCAGCGCGATGACGTCCTGGAGTTCGCGGTAGTGCGCGATGGTGCGCCGCACCTCCTCCGCCAGCCGGTAGTGATCCTCCCCCACCACCAGCGGGTCGAGCAGGTTGGAGGTGGAGGCCAGCGGGTCGATGGCCGGGTACAGCCCCTCCGCCGCCATGGCGCGGGACAGCACGATGGAACTGTCGAGATGGCTGAACAGCTCGGCCACCGCCGGGTCGGTGAAGTCGTCGGCCGGGACGTAGACGGCCTGGATCGCCGTCACCACCGCGCCGGGCACGGAGGCCACGCGCTCCTCCAACTCGGCGATCTCGCTGGCCAGCGTGGGCTGGTAGCCGACGCGCGACGGCAGCCGGCCCAGCAGCCCCGACACCTCCGCCCCCGCCTGCACGAAGCGGAAGACGTTGTCCATCAGCAGCAGCACGTCGCGCGCCTCCTCGTCGCGGAAGTGCTCGGCGATGGTCAGCGCCGTCAGACCGACGCGCCAGCGCGCACCCGGCGGTTCGTTCATCTGGCCGAACACCAGCGCCGTGCGCGCCAGCACGCCGGAGCGGCGCATCTCCTCCCACAGTTCCTGTCCTTCGCGGGAGCGTTCGCCGATCCCGGCGAAGACGGAGATGCCGGTGTAGCGCTCGACCATGGTGCGGATCAGTTCCATGACCAGCACGGTCTTGCCCACGCCCGCGCCGCCGAACATCGCCGCCTTGCCGCCGCGCGCCATCGGGGCCAGCAGGTCGATCACCTTGATGCCGGTCTCGAACGCGTCGCGCCGCGGGTTGCGGCGGGACAGCGGCGGCGGCGGCTGGTGGATGGGCCGGCGCGGCGCGTCGGCCGGCAGCGCCGGCCCGCCGTCGCGGACCTCCCCCATGACGTCGAGCAGGCGGCCGAGCACCGCGTCCCCCACCGGCACGGCCAGCGGCCCGCCCAGCCGCCGCACCGGCGTGCCGCGGGCGAGGCCCGACGTGCCCTGCAGCGCGATGGCACGCACCGTGCCGGTGTCGACGTGCGCCTGCACCTCGGCCACCAGCCGCTCCGGCCCGTCCCACAGGATCTCCACCGCCTCCTGCAGCGCGGGCAGCCCGCCGGCGGGAAAGCCGACATCGAGGACGGAGCCGCGCACCGCCGTCACCCGGCCCAGGGCGGAGTTGGCCAAGGCGGGGTTGGCGGAATCGGCTGGAGTGGCGGGACGGTTCGTCATGCCGGCCGGACGGCGCGGAGGGGAAGCGCGGAAAGCGCACCGTGCCGGGCGGCACGGCATGACGAAGGATATACCCGTTTCAACCCGAGGGGGATGCCTCATCCCACCGCAGGCACGCAGGTCCGGAGATCAGTTCACGCAGTCCGGTTCGGCGAATCCCCAGGGGCCGGCCCGCCGCTGCCGCCGCCGGCGGTCGCTCAGCGCGTCGGCCACGGGGGCCAGTTCGGCGAAGACGTCCTCGCTCGACAGCCCATCGCGGCGCAGGACCGCCTGGGCAACGGGGTCGTCCAGAAGGTCGGCAACGCGGCATCGCCACGTCTGCTGAAGCAGTGTGTTCATGGCTGGTCTCGTTGCTGGAGTGGCTGGAATGGCCGATATGATGCTGGCCGGTATGATTCGGGCCGGCCGCGCCCGTCCGGCGTCGGCGGGGTGACCCTACCCGCCGGGGCCGCCCCGCGCAATCTGCCCCGACGGCTACCGCCCAAGGCACATCGTCCGATGGCGCGCTTGACCGCCATTTCCGGCCGCTATCCTCTGGCGCATGCTGCGGCGCGTGCTACCATCGCCGCCCCTCACAGCCGCGAGCCCAAACAGATGCCCGACGTCCTCACCCGCACCGAGTTCGACCGGCTGTGGAAAGACTTCATCCGCACGGCCACCACCGAACTCGGCACCCGCGCCGAGGTGGAGACGTTCCGCAAGGTGATGCTGAGCCAGACCGACGCCCTGCAATCCATGATCGGCGCGGTCGAGCAGATGAAGGAGCAGATCGAGGCGCTCTACGCCCTGCAATCCGCCCAGCACGCGCAGATCGCGGCGCTGAGCGTGGTGTGCGGCACGCTGGGCCACGGCCTCGTCGCCGCCGGCATCCCGGCCGCCGAGGTGCGCCGCGCCATCAACGGCGCGCGCGCCATCCTGCCCGAATCCATGCAGGCCGACGGCTCCCCCGCCATCGACGCCGTTCTGGCGATCGTGCGGGAGGAGTAGGGGCGGGGAATCCGGCGATTCGCGTCCGGGCGGGCTCCGCGCGTCAGGGATCGACCTTCCGCATGAACTTGAACCAGCTCTCGGTCGCCTGCGCGATCGACTGCGGGTCCCACAGCGGCGCCTCGCGCCAGTAGTCGATCTGCGCGACGATGCGCGACACCCCCTCCTCGAAGCTGACCTCGGGCTTCCAGCCCAGCTCGCGGGTGATCTTGCCGATGTCGGCGAAGGTCACGTCCGGCTCGCCCGGCCGCTTGGGCACATGGACGACCTCGCCGCCCAGCAGCTCGACCAGGCGGTTGACCGACTGCGGGTTGCCGCAGCCGACGTTCCACACCTCGCCCACCATCTCCGTCTCGGCCGCCGCCAGGAAGGCGCGGGCGAGGTCGGTGACGTAGACGAAATCGCGGCGCTGCGTGCCGTCGCCCACCACGGTGAAGGGCTTGCCGGCCAGCTTCTGCCGCAGGAACACGCCGAACACCGCCCCGTACGCCCCCGACGTGCGCGAGCGCGTGCCGTAGGCGTTGAAGATGCGGATGGCGTTGACCGGCAGGCCATACACGGCGTGCCAGTGGAAGGCCGACTGCTCGCCCTGGTACTTGCTCATCGCGTAGGGATAGAGCGGGCGGATCGGCGCGTCCTCGCGCGTCGGCGTGTCGGCAAGGCCGTAGCACGACGACGACGCGGCGTAGACGAAGCGCTGCGCGCCGGCCGCGCGCGCGCACTCCAGCATGTGGACGGTGCCCTGCGCGTTGACCGACATGTACTCCATCGGCCGCTCGATGGACGGCACGATGTCGCCGATGCCGGCGAAGTGGAAGACGTGGCGGGCGCCCGCGAACAGCGGATGCCCCGGCTGGAAGGCACGGATGTCGGCCTGCTCGAACACCACGTCGGGATTGCCCGCGTGGTGCGCGAGGTTGGCCTCGCGCCCGCCGGCGAGATTGTCGATGACGTGGACGCGGTGGCCGCGCTCCACCAGCAGGTCCACCATGTGGCTGCCGATGAAGCCGGCGCCGCCGGTCACC
The DNA here is from genome assembly GCF_035627195.1 of Azospirillum sp. Classification (GTDB taxonomy): domain Bacteria; phylum Pseudomonadota; class Alphaproteobacteria; order Azospirillales; family Azospirillaceae; genus Azospirillum. The sequence continues at coordinate 22,274 of NZ_DASPMG010000450.1, read as the reverse complement.
ACCGCGATTGGACGTCCGCTCATGATCAGGCCGCCTTCAGCGCCTTGAGGCGGCGCACGTTGAAGTACCAGTCGTCGGTCATGCTGTCGGGCAGCTTGCCGGCCTTGAACGCCTTGCACAGGTCACGCACCGCATCCTCGATCGTGTGCCTGGGCTCGAAGCCGATGGCGCGGCGGATCTTGTCGGAGTTGATGTGGTAGGAGCGGATGTCGTCCGTCGGGGTCGTGGTGATCTCGATGTCGCCCTTCTCCGGAAACTCCTCCTGGACGACGCGCTTCACCGTGTGCGCGATGTCCATGATGCTCTTGTTCTGGTAGCCGGCGTTGAAGGTCTGGCCGGCGATCTTCCCATCGGGCAGCGTCAGCAGCAGCTTGTACAGGTCGCACATGTCCTGCACGTGCAGGTTCGGGCGCAGCTGCGAGCCGCCGAACACGGTGATCTTGCCGGCGTTGATGGCGTGGTTGGTGAGGATGTTCACCGACAGGTCCAGGCGCTGGCGCGGGGCGTAGCCGCACACGGTGGCCGGCCGGATGGTGACGCAGGTGAACTCCGGCGTCTGGTGCTTGAACAGCAGCGGCTCGCACATCCCCTTGTACTTGTTGTACAGGGTCAGCGGGACGAGCGGGTGGTCCTCGGTCACGTCCGGCTGCTCCGACACGCCGTAGACCGAGCTGGAGGAGGCGTAGATGAAGCGCTTCACGCCGGCCAGCTTGGCGGCCACCACCATCGGCTCGAACGCGTCGAGGTTGATCGAGGTGCTGAGGTTCTCGTCCAACTCGAAGCTGGCGTCGTTGGAGATGCAGGCCAGGCTGATCACCGCCTCCTGCCCCTTGAACGCCTCGGCCAGCTTCACGGTGTCGCGGATGTCGCCGGCGATCACGCGCAGCTTCGAGTTCTCCTTGGGCAGGAAATGGTCACCGAAGTACATGATGTCGTAGACGGTGACCTCGTAGCCGAGGTCGAGCAGCTGCGGGACCAGGAGCGAGCCGACGTAGCCGGCGCCGCCGGTGACCAGGACCTTCTTGAACATGCATCCACCCCTGAACTTAAAAGACCTTGAGCTTGAGACCGTGAGCTTGAGAGACGTGCCGCGCGCCCGCGCGGCGCCGCCAACGCCACGGCGAGGTGCGCGACCGCGCCGACGTCCATGCGTTCGGCGATCTGCGCCGGGCTGCGGGATCGCGTCTTTCGAAAGCATACCAGACTTTATCCCGCCTCTGGTGAATCAGGTCTTGCCGCCGGCCGCCGGATGTCCCGTTCCTAGAACGGCCCGGTGAAGCTCGTATCCGGGATGTCCAGCCGGTCGGCCGGGCCGATGGACGCGGTCGGATCCTCGTACGGCAGGCCCAGCGTCCGCCGCGCGGCGGCGACGATGTGCCCGACGCCGGGGTAGTAGTAGTTGGACAGCGCCCGCGTGGTCGGCGTCGGCGCGTCGGGCAGCGTCACGCGCACCGGCGGCGCCTTCAGGGCGCCGAACGCCTTCTCGGTGACGCGCGAGACGATCTCGCCCGCGAAGCCGGCCGTGTAGGTGGCTTGGTCGCAGACCACCAGCCGCCCGGTGCGGTGCACCGATTCCAGGATCAGCGTGTCGTCCAGCGGGTTCAGCGTGCGCAGGTCGATGACGTCGGCCTCGATCCCCTGCCCGCCCAGCACGCCGGCCGCCCGCATGGCCTCCAGCGTCATGAAGGAGGAGGCGACCAGCGTCACGTCGCCGCCCCGGCGCATCAGGTTGGGCACGCCCAGCGGCACGCGGTACAGCCCCTCCGGCACGGCGCCGTGGATGCCGTACAGCCAGCGGTGCTCGATGAACACGACGGGCGCGTCGTCCTCCACGGCGGCGACCAGCAGGCCCTTGGCGTCGTGCGGCGTCGCTGGCATCACCACCTTCAGGCCCGGAATGTGGGCGAACCAGCTGTGCAGGCTCTGCGAATGCTGCGGCCCCTGCCCCCAGCCGCGGCCGACGATCATGCGCAGCACCATCGGCGCCGTCGCCTGGCCGCCGAACATGTAGTGCCACTTGGCCGCCTGGTTGACGATCTGGTCGATGGCGACCATGGCGAATTCCAGGCGCATGTGCGCCATCACCGGCCGCGCGCCGACCAGGGCCGAGCCCAGCACCACGCCGGTGACGGCGCTCTCCGAGATCGGCATGTCGTAGACGCGCCCGGCCCCGTGCTTCTGCTGGAGGCCGGAGGTGGTGCCGAACACGCCGGTGGGGTCCGGCACGCCCAGCCCGATGACGTAGACGTTCGGGTCCGCGCCCAGCGACAGGTCGAGCGCCTCGTTGATCGCCTGGGAGAACTTCAGCTGCCGCTGCGTGTCGGTCATCGGGAGGCCTGCGTCGGGTAAACGTTCGCCAGCAGTTCGCTGCGCTCGGGGAAGGGGCTGTCCTTGGCGAAGGCGACGGCGGCGTCGACGACGCGGCCGATGTCCTCGCGCAGTTGCGCCTCCAGCGCGTCGTCGAGGACGCCGGCCGCGCGCAACGCGTCGCGGTGCAGCGCCACCGGGTCGCGCCGCCGCCACGCCTCGAACTCCTCGGCCGGGCGGTAGCCCAGGGCGATGTCGCTGGCCGGGCCGCAATGCTCCAGCCAGCGGTAGGTCTCCAGCTCCAGGAACTCCGGCCCGCCGCCGGCGCGCAGGCGCCCGATCGCCGCCGCCGCCAGCGCCGCCACCGGCTCCACCTCCTGCCCGTCGGCGCGCTCCGCCGGCAGGCCGTGGCCGCGCACGATGTCGGTGATGGTCCGCCCCTCGGGCTGGCGCGGTCCCATCGGCGTGTTGACCGAGTAGAAGTTGTTCTCGCACACGAACAGGATCGGCAGCCTGTGCACGGCGGCGAAGTTGATGCTTTCGTGGAAGACGCCGGTTTCCGCGGCGCCGTCGCCGAAGAAGATGGCGGTCACCCGGTCCGTCTCGCCGCGCTGGCGGGCGCCGAAGGCGGCGCCGACGCCGATCGGGATGGTGCTGCCGACGATCGGCACGCAGCCCAGGAAGCCGACGCTGCGATCGACGAGGTGCATGGAGCCGCCCTTGCCCCGCGCGCACCCGGTGTCCTTGCCGTACAGCTCCGCCATCATGGCCCGCAGGTTGCCGCCCTTGGCCAGATAGTGGGCGTGCGAGCGGTGCGCGCTCAGCACATAGTCCCTGGGTCCCAGGGCGGCGCACACGCCGGCGGCGATCGCCTCCTGGCCGATGCTGAAGTGCGTGGGGCAGCGCATCTCCTGCTCGGGATACAGGGCGGCGATGCGCTCCTCGGCCATGCGGATGTACAGCATGGTGCGGTACAGGTGCAGGGGGGTGGTTCCGCTCATTCTCGTGCTCTCCTGCGGGGGCTGGCCGGCGACCAGCCCGGGCGGTCCGCCCGGCTGCGGCTCGCGCGCGCCGAAGCGCACCGGAACACCGCAACCCGGTTCGGCGGCGATGGCGGCGGTGACGTCGCGCGGCGAGACCGGCTGGCCCGAGGCGATGTTGTACGCTCCGGCCGCGGCCGTGTCGACCTGCGCCGCGAGGAGGCCGAAGCCCCGGTCACCGTCTGCCGGGGGTGCGTCGAACGCCTTCATGCGCCGGGTCAGCGCTTCCGCTCGCCGGTGTCATGCTCGGCCGGGCGTGGCCTCCTCGATGAGGCTTTCGTGCGGAGCACCCGCCCGCCTGCGCAGTGCGGCGAGTTCCTCCATGCGGCCCAGGGCGGCCAGGGCCTTGGCCAATTCCCGCCCCTCGCGCGCGGTCAGGACGGCCGGCGGCAGTTCGGCCAGGAGGGCGAGGAGTTCGTCCCGCCCCATGTGGCGCCAGACGTTGAACAGCCCGTGGAAGCCGAACGTCGGTTCGCGCGGGCTCGATCGCTCATAGGCGAACCGGTCGGCCGTCTCCGGCGGCGCGAAGGCGATGCCGTGCTCCGCTTCCAGGTGGCGCCGGTACCGGCGGCCGATGCTCGCGTCCTCGTGGCGCACGTCGGTGATCCGGGGATCCTGCAAGGCCCGCAGCAGGCGCATCGAGCGCAGCGAGAAGCCGCCGTTGCCCACCTGCATGCCGTCGGCGTGCCAGGGCCAGCGCGCGCCGATGTAGTCGTAGCGGCGGAACTCGTCGCACCAGCGCGATGGGTCGGTGATGAAGCCGTCCCACTGCACCACCAGGACGAACGGGGTGTCGACGTGGTGGACGAGGTCCTTGAGCAGGAACCGCGAATAGGCCTCGCGCCCGTCCAGCCGCGGGATGGCCACGCGCTCGATCCCCGGTTCGGCCGGATCGGCGTCGGTGAAGAACACGACGCGGGCGAAGTCGCCCTGGACGCGGCAGCGTTCCAGGGCCCGCAGGCTCGCCGCGTGCGTGCGGGTGTCGGCGCACACCACCGTCACGTCGCGCAGCGCCAGACGCCCGGACAGCGGACGGCGGCGCGGCCGGGGCGTCGGCGCCAGGGCCTTCAGCGCCGCCGCCACGCGTTCGACGACGGGGTCCCAGTCGCCGGGCGTGTCCTGGCGGAACAGCCGCATGGTCGGGTACCAGGGCGTGTCGTCGCGGTCCATGAGCCAGCGCCAGCAGCCGTCGAAGCGCGACAGCACCCAGGTCGGCACGCCCAGCCCGCCGGCCAGATGCGCCACCGACGTGTCCACCGTGATCACCAGGTCGAGGGTGGCGACCAGTGCCGCGGTGTCCGCGAAGTCACCGGCCTCGTCCATGAGGTCGACCAATTCCAGCCCGGCCGGCGGCTGCTTCGCCTGCGCGGCAGGCTCGCCCTTCTGCAGGCTGTAGAACACCACACCGCCGCCGGCGGCGGCGAGCGGCGCCAGGGCGTCCAGCGTCAGGCTGCGGCGGCGGTCCACGGCGTTGGCGCGCGGCGCGTGCCGGCGCGGGTCGCCCGACCACGCCAGCCCGACCTTGAGCCGGCCGTCCCCGGCCAGCCGCGCCTTCCAGCGCGCCACCGCCGCCGGGTCGGGGTGCAGGTACGGCACCGCGGCCGGCACGGTGTCCACAGTGGTGCCCAGCGCCAGCGGCAGGCCGAGCAGCGGGCAATGCAGCGCGAACCCCGCCGGGATCGGCTCGTTCAGCTCGTACACCGCCTCCACCCCGGGCATGCCGGTCAGCAGCCGCTTCAGCGCCTTCTGCACGGCCAGGACCACCCGCCCGCCGCGCGCCGCCACCAGCGGCGCGTAGCGCACGAAGTGCAGCGTGTCGCCGTGCCCCTGCTCGGCGTGCAGCAGGATCGTGCGGCCCTCCAGGGGCTCGCCGCGCCACGGCGGGTCGGTCAGGTTGGGCGGCGGCAGCTGCCCGGTGCGCCAGCGCCACTCGTATTCCCGCCAGCCTTCCTCCCAGCGGCCGTCCTTGAGCAGCGCCAGCGACAGGTTGAAGCGGGCGTCGGCGTTCTCCGGGACCGCCGCCAGCACGCTGCGGAAGGTCGCCTGCGCCTCGGCCAGCCTGCAGCCGTCGAGCTGCACGATGCCCAGGTTGTTGCGCGCCGGCACATGGCCGGGGTTGAGCGCCAGCGCCCGCCGGCAGGCCGCCTCGGCGACGGCGTAGTCGCGCGCCCCGCGCGGGTGCGCGCGGCGCGCGTAGCCCAGGTTGGCGTAGCCGTCCGGGTGGTCGGGCTTCAGCGCCACGCAACGCTCGTAGTGCTCCATGGCCGCTTCCGCCTCGCCGGTCTCCCACAGCGCGCTGGCCAAATTGTTCCAGGGGTCCGGGTAGCCGGGGTTCAGCGCGATGGCGCGGCGGTAGGGCGCCCGGGCCTCGGCGAAGCGGCGCCGGGCGACGAGGCCGCTGCCAAGGTTGTTGTGCGCCTCGGCGAAGTCCGGACGCAGCGCCAGCGCCCGGCGGTGCAGGGCCTCCGCCTCATCCGGGCGGCGGAGCCTGAGGACGACGTCGCCCAGGGCGCGCCACAGCTCTGCGTCCCCGGACCGCAGCCGCACCGCGCGGCGGTAGTCCCCCTCCTCCTGCCGCAGCTTGGCGAGGTTGCCCTGCGCGTCGGCGTAGCCGGGCTGCAGCGCCAGGGCGCGCCGGCAGGCCAGCACCGCGCGTTCGGCCTGCCCGGCGGCGCGCCAGTGCTCGGCCAGGGAGTTGTGGACGATGGCCGCCCCGGCGTCGACGCGGATGGCGCGGTCGAACAGCCGCCCCGCCTCGTCCGGGCGCCCGTGCGCCTGGGCGACGAGCCCCAGCAGGTGCAGCGCGTCCCCGCCCGCCGGGTCGGCGGCAAGGACGGACCGGTAGACGGCGGCCGCTGCGGAGAGCCGTCCCGCGCGGTGCAGCCGGATGGCGGCGGCCAGATCGGCGGCCAGATCGCCGGCCGGCGCCTGCGCCCTTGCCAGCGTGCGCAGTTCGGCGGCGACCCGCTCGACCACCGGCCCCCAGGCCCCCGGCGCGTCCTGGTGGAACAGCCGCATGGTCGGATACCAGGGGCTGTCCTCGCGGTTGTCCAGCCAGCGCCAGCAGGCGTCGAAGCGCGACAGCACCCACACCGGCCGGCCCAGCCCGCCGGCCAGATGGCACATGGACGTGTCCACCGTGATCACGAGGTCGAGCTGCTCGACCAGCGCGGCGGTGTCGGCGAAGTCGCCCACCGCGTCCATCCAGTCGACCAGGTCCAGCCCTGGCGGCGGGGTCTGGCGCGCCGCCTCGCCCTTCTGCAGGCTGTAGAAGGCGACGCCGGGCACCGCGGCCAGCGGCGCCAGGGCGGCCAGCGGCAGGCTGCGCCGCCGGTCGACGGCGCCGGCCTTGAAGTCGCCCGCGCGCGGCTCGCCGGCCCACACCAGCCCGACCTTCAGCCGGCGCTCGCCCTTCAGCCGGTCCCGCCACGCCGGGCGGTCGGCCTCGGCGGCGCGCAGATAGGGGGCGGCGGGAACAGTGTCGAGCCGCGTGCCGACGAGGCCGGGCACGCTCATCAGCGGGGCGCACGCGTCGGCCGGCGGCGGCGGCTCGTCGAAGCCGGCCACCGCCGCCACGCCATGCATGAGGGCCAGCAGGCGCTTCAGGCCCGGCTGGACGTGCAGCACGACGCGCGCCCCCGCCGCCGCAAGCAGCGGGGCGTAGCGGGCGAAATGCAGCGTGTCGCCATGGCCCTGCTCGCCGGTCAGCAGGATGGTCCGCCCGGCCGGCGGGCTGCCGTCCCAGGCCGGGGCGTGATCAGGGAAGGCTGCCCCTTCCATCCGCCAGCGCGCCTCGTACAGCGGCCAGCCGCGCGCGAAGTCGCCCAGCGCCAGCAGCGTCATGGACAGGTTGAAGCGGGCGACGTGGCTGCCGGGATCGAGGCGCAGGGCGCGCTCGTCCCAGGCGCGGGCCTCGTCGAGGCGGCGCAGGCTGTGCGACACCAGCCCCGCGTTGATCAGGTTGTCCGCGTTGCCGGGCGCCAGCGCCAGGGCCCGCCGCGCCAGCGCATCGGCGCGCCGGAAGTCGCCGCCCAGGAGGTGCAACTGGGAGTCGATCGCGTCCGCCTCCGACGCCGTGGGGTCGATGCGGCGGACCCGCCGGGTGAGCGCCAGCGCGCCGTCGGCGTCGCCTTTGCGCATCAGCACGCCGGCAAGGCAGCCGCAGTGGCCGGCCTCGCCGGGCGCCAGCGCCGCCGCCCGGCGCACGCCGTCCCCGGCGGGGGCGAGCCGCCCCTCCTCGGCCAGCGCCATGCCCAGCGCGGCTTGCACGGCGGGATCCTGCGGGGCGAGCCGGGCGGCGCGGCGGATCATGCGGGTGACGGCGTCCGGCCGGACCCGGCCGTGCACCAGCCGGCCCAAGCCGTGCCAGGCGGCGGACAGGCCGGGATCCAGCGTCACGGCCCGGACAAGGGCGCGCTGCGCGGCCCGGCGTCGTCCGTCGCGCAGGTCGAGCCAGCCCAGGGCGGCGGCGGCCAGGGCGTAGTCGGGACGCAGGCGGAGCGCCCGCCGGAACGCCGACCGGGCCTGTCCCCGTCGCCCGTCCAGGCGCATGGCCTCGCCGAGGTTGTGCAACGCCGTGGCCCGGTCCGGCTCCAGCGACGCCAGCCGGGCGAAGCATCGCGCCGCCACGCCCGCCCTCCCGTCGCCCAGCGCGAGGCCGCCCAGCCGCGCCCAGGCCGCGCCGACCGTGCCGTCCATCGCCAGGACGGCGCGGAACAGGCGTTCGGCCTCGCCGGCGTCCCCGGCCCGCATCAGGCGGACGGCGGACGAGACGGCGGCGGCGATCGCCTCGGACGGCGGGTTGGCACTCATGGCGGCTCGCGGCGCGGGAACGGGGATGCGGTGTCGGGTTGTGATGGGAAACCGGGGGGCGGCCAACGGGGGTCCGCCTCCATCCGGGCGCGTCCCCGTACGTCGCCGCCCATCACGACCCGCTAGGCAACACGAGGATGTCGCTGGCGCCGAGCGTACGGACGTTCAGCGTGGCGATGGTCACCGCCGCTCCGGCGCCGTTGCCGTCGGCGTCGTACGTCAGCGCGCCCGTCGTCGTGTTGAACACGAACCGCGTGTCCGCCGTCGTCGGGTTGTCGAGCGCGAAGCTGGCGGCCGACAGCGTGCCCGCCGCAAGATTGCCGAAGTTCGGGCTGGCCACCGCGATCGTGTCCACCCCCGCCTGGAAGTCGGTGATGACGTCGCCGCCGTCCGCCGGAGCGGTGATGCGAAACACGTCCGCCCCGTCACCACCCGCCAGCGTGTCGGCGCCGGCACCGCCGTCCAGCGTGTCGTTGCCCAGGTTGCCGTACAGGGCGTCGGCGTCGAGGTTGCCGGCCAGCAGGTCGCTGCCCTGACCGCCGAACAGCACGTCGTTGCCCTGCCCACCGAACAGCGTGTCGCTGCCCAGGTTGCCGTACAGCACGTCGGCCGCCCGGTTGCCGTAGTGGACGTCGCCGTCCTGGCCGCCGAACAGGGTGTCGCTGTCCTGGCCGCCGAACAGCACGTCGGTACCCTGGTTGCCGTAGACCACGTCGTCCTGCTGGTTGCCGTACAGCACGTCGTTGCCGACGCCGCCGGTCACCGTGTCGGCTCCCTCGTCGCCGTACAGTACGTCGTCGCCGCCCTCCGAGCCCACGAAGTCGTCGCCGCCGCCGCCACGCAGCGTGTCGTCGTCCGCGCCCAGCACGATGATCTGGTTGCCGCTGTCGCCCACCACCATCTGCGAACCGTCACCGCCGGTCACCTGCACATCGCCGACGATGGCGGCGAATTCCACGTTCTGCAGCTGGATCACCGTGCCCTTGGGCAGGTTGCGCACGTCGATCACCACCGCCTGCTGCTGCGTGCTCACGCCGCCGCTCGGGGCCGTGCCGGTGATGACGATGGGCTGGCTGGGCGGCGTCGTCGGGTCGGCGACCACCGGGACGATGGTGCGCACCGTCAACTCGACGCTCTGCGGCAGTTCCTTGGCGAAGGCCTCGCCCACCGTCGTCATCCGGCCCTGGTCATCCGGCTTGTCCTGCGTGCGGCTCTCGATGGCGCGCAGCAGCCCGACGACGCCCTGCGTCGTTCCCGGCTGGTTCACGGTCGTCGTCACGGCCTCCACCATCAGGCCGATCCCCACGGGCAGGCTCGCCTCCAGCACCGGTTGCCCCGCCGTGTTCCTGGCCAGCGGGATGTCGGCGTTGCTGCTCCTGGTGTCGTCATCGGTGCGTTGGCTGGTGACGATGGGCACGGTCAGCGTCTGCGTCACCGTGCCGTCGGCCGTGGTCTGCGTGACCTGCTGGACGACGACGCCGTCCACCGTCTGCGTCGTCGTGGTGGCGGGCGTCTGCGTCGTCGTGGAAGGCGTATCGTTCTGCGGCGGTGGCGGGGGAGCCGCGGTGACGAAGTTGTAGGCCTGATCGCCGCTCAGACCCGCGAAGCCGTTGCCCGCCGCATCGACGAACGCCCCCGACGCGACTTCCAGGTAATAGGCGGTGCCGTCGCTCAGCACGCCGGTTGGGGTGATGGTGACCACACGGCTGTCGTACGCGATCCGGGCGGAATCCGGGGCAAAGCTCTCCACCACCGCGCCACCGCCCGTGCGAAGCGTAAGCGTGCCGCTGCCGGCCTGAACGTCCTCATCGAAGGTGAGAACCAGGCTGGTGCCGGTCGCCACCGCGGTCGCATCGTCGGCCGGGCTGCGGGCCAGCAAGGCCGGCACCGCCGTGTCGATGGTCACCACCAGCCCGCCCGAGGCCTGAGAGGTGTTGCCGGCAGCGTCGATGGCGACGGCGAACAGCGTGTGCGCGGCGTCGGCCAAGGAGGCGCTGGTGACCGTCCAGGCGCCGGCGCCGGACGCCGTGGTGGTGCTCACGGCCGTGGCGCCGTCATAGAGCACGACGCTCGCCGCTTCGGCCACGCTGCCGGTGATCGTCGGTGTGGTGACGTTGGTCAGCGTGTCGGCCGTGGAACCGCTGTTGGAGGCGGTTGTCAGCGCCAGTCCGCTTGGCGCACCGGTGGTTGTGTCGATACTCACCTCCAGCACGGTGGAGGCTTGCGAGGTGTTGCCGGCCGCATCGATCGCGACGGCGGTCAGCGAATGGGTCGTGGCGCTCAGGCTGGCCGAGGTGATCGTCCAGGCGCCCGCCCCGGTCGCGGTGGCGGTGCCCACGGCGGTGACGCCGTCGTACAGCACGATGGTCGCGGCCTCGGCCACGCTGCCGGTGATCGTCGGGGTGGCGACGTTGGTGAGGGCGTCGGCGGTGGAACCGCTGTTCGAGCCGGCTGCCAGCGCCAGCCCGACCGGCATGGCGGGCGCGGTGATGTCGATGGACACCGCCAATGTGCCGGCGGCCTGCGACGTGTTCCCCGCGGCATCGACCGCCACGGCCGTCAGCGTATGGGCGGCCTCGCTCAGCGACGACGCCGTGACCGTCCAGGTGCCGGCACCGTCGGCCGAGGCTGTGCCGACGGCAGCGACGCCGTCGTACAGGATCACGGTCGCCGCCTCACCCGCCGTCCCGGTGATCGTGGGCGTGGTGACGTTGGTGAGAGCGTCGGCGGTGGAACCGCTGTTCGATCCCGCCGTCAGCGCCAAGCTTGCGGGGGCGTCCGGCGCGGTGGCGTCAATGGTCACCTCCAGCGCGGCCGATGCCTGCGAGGTGTTGCCGGCAGCGTCGACCGCCACGGCCGTCAGCGTGTGCGCGGCCTCGCTCAGCGAGGCGGCGGTGATCGTCCAGGCGCCGGCCCCGCTCGCCGTCGCCGTGCCGACGGCAGCGGCGCCGTCGTACAGGATCACCGTGCCCGCCTCGCCCACGCTTCCGGTGACCGTCGGGGTGGTGTCGCTGGTCAGCGTGTCCGACGAGGAACCGCTGTTGGAGGCGGCAGCGAGCGCCAGATCCGCCGGTGCGCCGGAGGCCGTGTCGATGGTGACCGCCAGCACGGTGGAGGCTTGCGAGGTGTTGCCCGCGGCGTCAATGGCGACGGCGGTCAGCGTGTGGGCGCCATCGGTCAGCGACGCGGAGGAGGTGATCGTCCATGCCCCCGCGCCGGCCGCCGTGGCGGTGCCGATGGCGGCGGCGCCGTCGTACAGGATGACCGTCGCCGCCTCGGCAATCGTGCCGGTGATCGCCGGGGCGTTGGCGTTGGTGATGGCGTCGGTCGTCAGGCCGCTGTTGGACGCCACCGTCAGCGCCAGCCCGGTCGGCGCAACGCTGGTCCTGTCGATGGTCACGGTCAACGCCGCCGATGCCGCCGAGGTGTTGCCGGCCGTGTCGATCGCCATGGCGGTGAGCGTGTGAGCGGCGTCGGACAGCGAGGCCGAGATGATCGTCCAGGCCCCCGCCCCGGCCGCGGTGGCGGTGCCCACGGCGGTGACGCCGTCATAGAGCACGATGGCCGCGGCCTCGGCCACGCTGCCGGTGACCGTCGGCGTGGTGACGTTGGTCCGGCGGTCGCTGGACGAGGAACCGCTGTCCGACGCCGCCGCCAGGGCCACGCTCAAGGGAGCGTCGGGTGCCGTGGTATCGACGGTCACGGTCAGCGCCGACGAGGCCGGCGAGGTGCCGCCCGCGTTGCCGGCGATGGCGGTCAGCGTGTGGGCGCCGTCGCTCAGCGACGCGCTGGTGATGGTCCACGCGCCCGCGCTGGACGCCGTGGTGGTGCCGACCGCCGCCGCGCCGTCGTACAGCACCACGGTGCCGAACGTGCCGACGGTGCCGGTGACCGTCGGGGTGACGTCGTTGGTGCGGTTGTCGGTGCTGGACGCCCCGCTGTCCGAGGCCGCTGTCAGGTCCAGCCCCGTCGGCGCGCCGGGCACCGGCAGCGGCCCGTTGTTGAAGACCACCGTGTTACCGGCGAAATTGCCGATGACGGCGTCGAGGTCGCCGTCCCCGTCCATGTCCGCCAGCGTCGGGTTGGACCGGGAACCCACGTCGGCGAGGTGGAAGGGGTTGGTGCCCACCCGCGAAAAGGCCGGTGCGTCCGATGAGCCGGTGTTGCGGAAGAAGACCGTGTTGCCATCGTCGTTGCCGATGAGGGCGTCGAGACCGCCGTCGCCGTCAACGTCCACCAGCATCGGCTTGGCGCTGTTGCCCACGTCGGCGAGGCCGAAGGGGTTGGTGCCGGCCAGCGAGAAGGCCGGCGCGCCCGCCGCCCCGGTGTTGCGGAACAACAGCGTGTTGCCGGTCCTGTTGCCGATGAGGGCGTCGAGGTCGCCGTCGCCGTCCACGTCCACCAGCGCCGGCACGGCGTACCCGTTGCCGGCCACGTTGGCGAGGCCGAAGGGGTTGGTTCCGGCCAGCGTGAAGGTCGGTGCGCCCGCCGTCCCGGTGTTGCGGAAGAACAGCGTGTCGCCGGCCTTGTTGCCGACGACGGCGTCGCGGGCGCCGTCGCCGTCCACATCCTCCAGCACCGGCGCCGCGTATTCGCCCACGTCGGCGAGGCCGAAGGGGTTGGTGCCGGCCAGCGAGAAGGTGGGCGCCGTCGCCGAACCGTTGTTGCGGAAGAACAGCGTGTTGCCGCTGCCGTTGCCGACCAGCGCGTCGAGATCGCCGTCGCCGTCCAGGTCCGCCAGCACCGGCATGGCGCTGCTGCCCACATCGGCGAGGCCGAAGGGGCTGGTGCCCAGAAGCGTGAAGCTCGGGTCGCCGGCGGTGCGGTTGATCACCGCCTGCGTGGTCAGCGCGGCGGCGCTGTTGCCGGCCGTGTCCTGGACCGGGGCGGTGCCCGGCACCGTGTAGCCCAGCGTCACCGTCTGGCCCCGCGTCACCGCCGTGGCGAGCGTCAGCGTCACCGTCGCGCCGTCGACGTTCACGGCGTTGACCGCCACCGGGGAGCCGCCGGCGGTGACCGTGTAGGCGGAGGCGGCCGGGTTGGCGGCGCCGTTCAGCGCCTCGTCATAAGTCAGCGTCAGGGCGGCGCCGCTGACCGTCGCCGACGACAGCGTCGGTGCGGTGGCATCGACGGCCACGGTCACCGTCTGGCCGCTCAGCGCCGTGGCCTGGTTGCCGGCCGTGTCCTGGACCGGGCTGCTGCCCGGCGCCGTGTAGTCCAGCGTCACCGTCTGGCCCTGCGCCACCGCCGAAGCCAGCGTCAGTGTCACCGTCGCGCCGTCGACGTTCACGGCGTTGACCGCCACCGGGGAGCCGCCGACGGTGACCGTGTAGGCGGAGGCGGCCGGATCGGCGGCACCGTTCAGCGCCTCGCCATAGGTCAGCGTTAGGGTGGCGCCGCCGACCGTCGCGGACGACAGCGTCGGCGCCACGGTATCGACGGTCACGGTCAGCGCAGACGAAGCCGGCGAGGTGCCGTCGGCGTTGCCGGCGATGGCGGTCAGCGTGTGCGCGCCGTCGCTCAGCGACGCGCTGGTGATGGTCCACGCACCCGCACCGGAGGCCGTGGTGGTGCCGACCGCCGCCGCCCCGTCGTACAGCACCACGGTGGCGGCTGTGCTGACGGCGCCGGTAACCGTCGGAGTGACGTCGTTGGTGCGGTTGTCGGTGCTGGACGCCCCGCCATCCGAGGCCGCCGCAAGGTCCAGCCCCGTCGGCGCGCCGGGCACCGGCAGCGGCCCGTTGTTGAAGACCACCGTATCGCCGGCGAAATTGCCGATGACGGCGTCGAGGTCGCCGTCCCCGTCGATGTCCGCCAGCGTCGGGTTGGACCGGGAACCCACGTCGGCGAGGCCGAAGGGGTTGGTGCCCACCCGCGTGAAGGTCGGCGCGTCCGATGAGCCGGTGTTGCGGAACAGCAGCGTGTTGCCGTCGTCGTTGCCGATGAGGGCGTCGAGGTCGCCGTCGCCGTCCACGTCCACCAGCATCGGCTTGGCGTTGGTGCCCGCGTCGGCGAGGCCGAAGGGGTTGGTGCCGGCCAGCGAGAAGGTCGGCGCGCCCGCCGTCCCGGTGTTGCGGAACAACAGCGTGTTGCCGGCCCGATTGCCGATGAAGATGTCGAGGTCGCCGTCGCCGTCCACGTCCACCAGGGCCGGCGCGGCATACCCGTTGCCGGCCACGTTGGCGAGACCGAAGGGATTGGTGCCCACCCGCGTGAAGGTCGGCGCGGCGGTCGTCCCGGTGTTGCGGAAGAACAGCGTGTCGCCGGCCTTGTTGCCGACGAGGGCGTCGCGGGCGCCGTCGCCGTCCACGTCCGCCAGCACCGGCACGGCGGAATCGCCCACATCGGCGAGGCCGAAGGGGTTGGTGCCGGCCAGCGAGAAGGTGGGCGCCGTCGCCGAACCGTTGTTGCGGAAGAACAGCGTGTTGCCGCTGCTGTTGCCGACCAGCGCGTCGAGGTCGCCGTCGCCGTCCATGTCCGCCAGCACCGGCATGGCGCTGGTGCCCGCATCGGCGAGGCCAAAGGCGTTTGTGCCCACCAGCACGAAAGTCGGATCGGCCACGACGTATCTCCGCTCGGCGTCGCGGCCCGGTCCGGTCGGACGCGCGCCGCATACATACGAAGCAAGCTTAGACGCCGCCGTTGCAACCGAACATCACATGACCTTGTGAGGGGCGCGACCTTTCATGGCAGACACGTCATGGCAGACGCTCGGGCAGGTCGAGGGTCACCGCCGTCCCGTCCGGGGCGGAGACGATGTCGAGCGTGGCGCCCAGGGTTTCCGCCCGCCGCCGCATGTTGCGCAGGCCCTGGCCGCCGGGCCGGCCGGCGGCACCACCGCGCCCGTCGTCGCGCAAGCACAGGCGCACCGCGAATCCGGGCCGCGGCGACGGTCCGGCCGCGAACGCCAGGGTGCCGGCGCCGCTGTGCCGGCAGGCGTTGGTCACCGCCTCCTGCAGGATGCGGAAGATGGCCAGCACCGCGCCGGGGTGCAGGCCGTGCAGCTCCGGCAGCTCCGCCATCCGCCAGGACAGCGTGATGCCGTGCGCCGCCGCCTGCGGCTCGATCCGCTCGCGCAGCACGCCCAGCATCACGCCCAAATCGTCGCCGTAATCGTCCAGCGAGGCGACGATCAGGCGCAGGTCGGCCAGCGCCGCCCGCACCGTGTCGGTGACCTCGTCCGGACCGTCGCCGCGCAGCTCGCACAGCGACAGGATGCCCACCAGCTGGCCGGCAATGCCGTCGTGCAGGTCGCTCATCAGGCGCACGCGCTCACCCTGCAGCACGGCGAGGCGGGCCTGCTCCTGCTCGCGCTCGAAGCTCCGGCGCACGGCGTCCTCGGCCGCCGCCACGTCGCGCTTCAGCCGGGCGCTGAACGCGTCCAGCACGGTCATGGTCCGCCCGAAGCGCCACACCAGGATGGCGCTGATCGCCGTCAACACCAGCGGCGCCGCGAAACGGCCGAGCATCACGCGCCCGTCCCCCAACGCGCCGCGCAGGACCAGCGCGTCGTGAGCCGCCAGGACCAGCGCGACCAGGAGCGAGCCCGCCAGCAGCATCGCCTCGGCGTTCCTGTTTCGGAACGCGGCCCGCGCCACCACCCCGATGCCCCACGCCAGCAGCCCGAGCACCAGCGGCGTGAGGATCGTTGTCAGCGTCCACACGAACGCCTGGGGGGAGGCCAGGAACAGCAGGGCGACCGTCGCCACCGCCCCCAGCAGGAAGACCCCGATGCCGACCGGCGGGCGCCGGCCGACGAGCAGGTACGTCAGCGGCACGACGAAGAAGGCCCCGAAGAACCGGCCCGCGTTCGCGAGGCGAAGCACCCAGTCCGGCGGAAGGTCGCCGAGAATGGCCGGAAAGGACGCCGTCACATGGAACAGCAGCACGCCGGCGAACACCAGGAAGACACGCTCGCGCGGGCGTGCCAGCCAGATGATGAGCAGCGCCAGCCCCATGGCGACCTGCCAGCCGTCGAGCATGCGCGCCAGCGTCGAGAACAGGAAGACCCGGCGGCCGTAATCCGGGCGCAGCTCGTCGTCGGGGCCGATCGCCACCCGGTCCAGGAACCGGCTGACGACACCCGCTTGGACGAGCGCGATCTCGAACACGTTGTCGCCCGGGCGCAGCAGCGGCGCCGGCAGCACCACCAGCAGCGGGATCGTCCCCGAGACGTCGCCCCGCCCCTTGTCCCAATGGCTGGAGGCCACGGGGGTGCCGTTCAGCGACACGGTCAGGTTGCCCCGGTAGGAAGGGATGTAGAGCGACAGCGGCCGGTCGTCGGCCGGATCGTGCCGGTGGATGACGCGAAACACGCCCGAGCACGGATCCTCCTCCCAGGCCGCCGGGCACCGGAACGGAAGCGTCACGGTCCGCCACGCCGCCGGCGCCCCGGCCCCCTCTCCCGCGACGGCGACCGCCGCCTCGTGCACCCGATGGGGCGTGAGTTCGCTGGGGCGGCCGTCGTCGTCGAGCAGCAGCGCCAGCGCCACCAGCGGCAGCACCATCGTCAGGATCAGCGCTATGTACCACTGGCGCGTGACGGCCGGCGGATCCGTGTCCGACGGGGTGTGCGGGACCTCCGGGTCCTGGGCGAACGCCGACACTCAGGGGCCTATGCTGATGATCTTGTGGTTGATGGCGGCGAACACCGCCTCCCCGCGGGAGTTGACCTCCAGCTTGCGGTAGATGTTCTTGATGTGGGTCAGCACGGTGTTGCGGGAGATGTTCAGCCGCTCGGCGATGTCGCCGTAGGTGAAGCCCTTGGCGATGCCCCACAGGATGTCGATCTCCCGCTCGGTCAGCGCCGGGGGCGGCGTGTCCTGGGGTGCTGCACCCGGCTGCGCCTGCACCCGGCGCACGATGGTGCGGGCGATGGAGGTGGAGATCGGCGAGCGCCCGGCCACCAGGTCCAGCACCGCGCCGACAAGGTCGACCGGGCTGGAATCCTTGAGGATGTAGCCGGCCGCCCCGGCCTCGATGGCGGCCAGCACGCTGCGCTCGTCGCCCAGCACCGAGACGACCATGATCTCCATGGCCGGGTACAGCCGCCGGGTCTCGCGGATCAGGTCCAGGCCGCTGCCGTCGGGCAGCTTCAGGTCGGTGACCAGCACCGCCGGAACGTGGGCGGCGCACTGGGCGCGCGCCTCTTCCAGCGTCTCGGCCGTGCCGACCAGTTCCAGCGCGTCGGCGCCGCCCAGGATCGCCGCCATGCGCATGCGGATGGGGGCGTCGTCCTCCACCAGCAGGACGCGAATGCGGTGATCCGTCGGCTCGTTCATGCGCAGCTTGTCCGTGGGTGGAGCGGTGACGGTCCGTCGCGTTTCGCCGAGCATACGGCCTGCCCTGGATGGCGCACAATCACAAGGAGTTGTGATGCGGGCACAAGGAGAGGTGACGCGGACGGCGCCCGCCCGGTCAAGCCGGCGGCGCGGTCAGCCCGACCGCTTCAGGGCGGCGCGCGCCGGGCAGCACAGCCACGTCGTACAGCTCGTCGATGGTGTGGTGGGCCGTCAGCCCGTGCGCCAGGGTCCCCGTTTCCGTGTCCACCACCACGAAGCCGCAACGCGGCGACGCTCCCTTGTCCGCCAGCCGGGCGCCCAGCCGCAGCCCGTCGAAGGTGCGGTTGCCCGCCCGCGGCCGCGACAGGCCGATCACCGCCCACCGGCCGTGAAACGCCAGACCGCGCGCGAAGCCCGGACAGAAGCACAGCGGCTCGAACCGCCCGGCCGCCGGGTCCACCGTGCCGAACTCTCCGGTGCCGGAGTTCAGCAGCCACAGCCGTCCTCGATGCAGGCGCGGCGAATGCGGCATGGACAGGCCGGCGCACGCCACCTCGCCGCTGGCGACGTCGATCAACACGCCGCCATCGGCCCGGTACTCGCGCCATCCCTCCATCACGTCGCTGCGGCCCACCGCGGTGACGAAGGCCGGACGGCCGTCGGCGCCCATGGCCAGCCCGTTCAGGTGGCAGCGGTCCTCGGCGCGCAGGTCGGAGATGAACGGCGGACGCCACAGCGGCCGGAACCCGCCCCGCGGGTCCGGAGAGGCGAGGCAGCTGAAGCGCGTGTTGACGAACACCACGCCTCCATCCGCGCCCACCGCCGCGCCCACAGCGATGTCGTGGATGTCCAGCGCGCCGGTGGGAAGACCGGCCTGCGGCACATAGAGGCGGTCCGCGCCGGACGCCGTCCGGGCGCCGGGCGGCAACGTGTCGTCGAACCGCCAGAGGTGCGCCTCGCCGCCCACCCACAGCGTGCGGCCGTCCGACCACAACCCCTGACAGCCGGGCACCGCCCGCTGGTGCGCGCGCAGCCGCCCGCCCTCGCCAAGCCCCAGGAAGAAGAGGCGGTGCGCCTGGTAGGTGGTGAAGGCCACGGCGCAGCCCTCGCCCGCCAGCCATTCGGTCAGACCGGGGGTGCCGTCGAAGATGGGGCCGGGGGAAGATGTCGCCATGCCGCTCGCCGCTCCATCCGTTGCGTCCGGCCTCAATGCCACAGATGCCGAAAGGACATCCACCCCGCCCGGCGTCGGTGCGAAACCCGGGATGGGAGCGGATAGGGCCTTTACGGCTGCTCCAGCCACGCCTTGTCGATGAGGGCGGTCAGGCGCCGGGCATCGGTCGATCCGTGCTCGACCTCGGCGGGGATGAAGACCGTCGCGGCCTGCAACTCGAACGTTTCGAGAGCCCCGTCGTCCGCCGCGACGGGGAGCGGGATGCGCCAGGTGAAGGGCCCGTTCCCCGGCAGATGCAGCCGGCCAAGGACCGTCCCGCCGCCGACGAGGCACAGCGTCTGCGGCCGGTTGTGCGGATGCGCCTGCCGGCCGCTCAGCACCAGCACGCGCTGGTCCTGGCGACGCAGGCGGATGGGGGTGTTCTCTCCAGCCCAGCCATCCGGCGAGATGGCCACCGCGACCGCCGGGCTTGCCGCCGCCAGCCGCCGGTCTTCGCGCACGCGGCGCTTCACCTCGGCCGCACCGTCGCGGTCCAGGGTGCGCAACGCGGTGCGCAGCAGACCGAACGGCGCGGCACGGCCGCCCGCCCGGCGCGGTGCGGGATGCCGGTCGAAGCATTCGGTGACGGCCGTCAGCGCCCAATGCGCCGGAACGCTGCCGAAGTGCCGGTGAACCACCCGCATCCCCTCGGTGAGCGACCGGTTCCAGCCGGCGAGCGTCTTGGTCTGCGCGTGCAGGCGGGACTGCGCCTGCTCCGCGTCGATGAAGCCGATGCGGTCCCCCGCCGCCTTGAACAGCCGAATCCACAGGTCGAAATCGTGCGCCGCGTAGAGCGATTCGTCGAGCGGCCCAACGAGGGAGAAGGCCTCGCGGCGCAGGAACACGGTCGGCTGGCAGATGAAGCAGCCATCGCGGAAACGCTCCACCGGACCCGGCGTCTGTGTCGGGTACCAGTCGATCGGCCGGCCGTCGGCGTCGATCCAGCGCGCCCGCCCATAGACCATGAGATGGTCGGGGTGGGCGCGGAAATGGGCGGCGACGCGCGCGACGGCGCCCGGGGTCAGCAGGTCGTCCGAATTCAGCCAGCCGATCACCGCCCCGCTGGAATCCGCCACCGCCTGGTTGATGGCGGCGGCCTGACCGCCGTCGGGTTCGGAGCGCCAGTGGAAGCGGCGCGGCGGCGGCGGCGGCGGCTGGGCCGCCAGGATGGCCGCGCTGGGGTCGGTCGAGCCGCCGTCGCGGACCAGATGCTCGATCCACGGATAGGACTGCCCGGCGACGCTGGCGAGCGTGGCCGGCAGGAAGGCGGCCTGGTTGAAGGAGGGCGTGACGATGGTGACGGTGAGCGCATCGGACATGGGCGGGACGACCGGAAAGGGCAGCGGCGCGCAGGATACAGCCGGTCCCGCCAAGGCGCCACTGTTGCGCCCCAAACGCGAAAATCCGCAATTTGCTTCCATCAAGTCGATTGACGTGGAGAATGGATTCCCCGATACCAGAAGGGTTATCAAGCGAAGTCGCGCTAATTCTCATCGATTGGCCGGCCCTGTCGGTGACGGATGGTTTCGTTGCACCTATGGCTTGAGGGCTGTCGGGGAAGCCTGCTGGGGGACCACTCAACATGAAGACCAAAGTTGCCCTTATCACCGGCGTGACAGGGCAGGACGGCGCCTATCTTTCCGATTTGCTGTTGGGAAAGGGCTATGTCGTTCACGGTATCAAGCGCCGGTCCTCGTCGTTCAACACCGGGCGTGTCGACCATCTTTACCAGGATCCGCATGAGGCCGATGCCCGGTTCTTCATGCATTACGGCGATCTTACGGATTCGACGAACCTGATCCGCATCGTCCAGGAAACCCAGCCGGACGAAATCTACAACCTTGGCGCGCAGAGCCACGTGCAGGTCAGCTTCGAGACGCCCGAATACACGGCGAACGTCGACGCCATCGGCTGCCTGCGCCTTCTCGAAGCCATCCGCATCCTCGGCCGGGCGGAGTGCACCCGGTTCTATCAGGCCTCCACCTCCGAACTCTACGGCAAGGTGCAGGAGACGCCGCAGCGCGAGACGACGCCGTTCTACCCGCGCAGCCCCTACGCCGCGGCCAAGCTGTATGCCTACTGGACGACGGTGAACTACCGCGAGGCCTACGGTTTCCACGCGTCCAACGGCATCCTGTTCAACCACGAAAGCCCGATCCGCGGCGAGACCTTCGTGACCCGCAAGATCTCGCGCGCCGTCGCCGCCATCGAACTGGGCCGGCAGGACCGGCTGTTCCTCGGCAACCTCGACGCCAAGCGCGACTGGGGGCACGCCCGCGATTACGTGGAGGGCATGTGGCTGATGCTCCAGCAGGACCAGCCGGACGACTACGTGCTGGCCACCGGCGAGACCCATTCCGTGCGTGAGTTCGTCGAACTTGCCTTCGCCGTGCTCGGCCATACCATCCTCTGGCGCGGCGAGGGCGTCGACGAGGTCGGCATCGACGAGGCGTCGGGCCGCACGCTGGTCCAGATCGATCCCCGCTACTTCCGCCCCACCGAGGTGGATCTGCTGCTGGGCGATCCGGGCAAGGCGCGCAAGCGGCTGGGCTGGGTCCACCGGACCAGTTTCCGGGACCTCGTCGAGGAGATGGTGCTGAGCGATCTGGATATGCTGAAGATCAACGGGGGGCGCGCATGAACGGCCTGGACAATGCGGACAAAGCCGACTTTCCGCTGGCGGGCAAGCGCGTGTGGGTGGCCGGTCACCGCGGCATGGTGGGTTCGGCGATCGTCCGCCGCCTTGCCGGGGAGTCCTGCCAGATCCTCACCGTCGGCCGCGACGAGGTGGACCTGCGGCGTCAGGCGGCCGTCGAGGAATGGATGGCCGAGGCGCGGCCCGACGTCGTGGTCGTCGCGGCCGCCAAGGTCGGCGGCATCCACGCCAACAACACCTACCCGGCGGAATTCCTGTACGACAACCTGGCGATCGAAGCGAACATCATCCACGGCGCCCACCTCACCGGCGTCGGCAAGCTGCTGTTCCTCGGATCGACCTGCATCTATCCCAAGTTCGCGCCGCAGCCGATCCCCGAATCCGCGCTTCTGACCGGCCCGCTGGAGCCCACCAACGAGTGGTACGCGGTCGCCAAGATCGCCGGCATCAAGCTCTGCCAGGCCTACCGGCGGCAATACGGCTGCGACTTCATCTCGGCGATGCCGACCAACCTCTACGGCATCAACGACAACTTCCATCCCGAAAACAGCCATGTCCTGCCGGCCCTGCTGCGCCGCATCCACGCCGCCCGGATGGAGGGCCAGGAGTCCGTCGGGATCTGGGGATCGGGAACGCCGCGGCGCGAGTTCCTCAACGTCGACGACCTCGCCGACGCCTGCGTCTTCCTGGTGCGGCACTATTCCGGCTATGAGCACGTCAACGTCGGCACGGGCGAGGAGATCACCATCGCCGACCTCGCCCGCACCATCGCCGACGTGGTGGGCTACCAGGGCCGCTTCGACTTCGACGCGTCCAAGCCCGACGGAACGCCGCGCAAGGTGTCCGACGTCGCGCGCCTCGCGGCGCTGGGCTGGAAGGCGCGCATCGGCCTGCGCGAGGGCATCGCGGAAACCTACCGCTGGTACCTTGAGAACCACGCCGCGGCGCGAGCGTACTGAGATCAC
>NZ_DASPMG010000449.1:0-6575 GCF_035627195.1 Azospirillum sp. | reverse complement strand
TCGGCGATGACGGTCGGCGGAAGCCGCTGGTCGCCATGCCCGGCATGAAGGCGGGGGCCGGGACATCGGATATGAAGATGGGTCCCGCGGAGCCATCGGCCCCGTGGTAAGACATGGGTATCGGATCACACCCTGCAAGTCAAACGAAAGTGCCGGCACCCGGTTCCATGATGCGACTCACTTTGTCGCAGGTGGTGGTGCCGGCGGGTTATCATGAACACGTGTACATCATCCCTTCCGTAGCGATGCGGTGCCATCATGCATGCGATCGCCCCCAGAACCGCCGCACCCTCCCCCGCCCCGGCCGACACGCCCTGGCACGCGCACAGCCCGGCCGAGGCGACGGCGGCGCTGGACAGCCCCCACACCGGCCTGTCGGTCGCCGAGGTGGAGGAGCGCCGCCGCCGCTTCGGCCCCAACCGGCTGACGCCGCCCAAGCGCCGCTCGCCGCTCCTGCGCCTGTTGGCGCAGTTCAACGACGTGCTGATCCACGTGCTGCTGGCGGCCGGCGCGCTGACGCTGCTGCTGGGCCACTGGACGGATTCCGCGGTGATCGCCGGCGTGGTGGTGATCAACGCGCTGATCGGCTTCATCCAGGAGGGCAAGGCGGAGCAGGCGCTGGAATCGATCCGCGGCATGCTGGCGCCGCAGGCCACCGTGCTGCGCGACGGGCGCCACGCCACCATCCCGGCCGAGGAGCTGGTGCCCGGCGACCGCGTGGCGCTGGCGTCGGGCGACCGCGTGCCGGCCGACCTGCGGCTGGTCCATGCCAAGGGCCTGCGCATCCAGGAGGCGGCGCTGACCGGCGAATCGGTGCCGGTGGGCAAGGACACGCCGCCGGTCCCGGCCGACGCCGGGCTGGCCGACCGCACCTCCATGGCCTATTCCGGCACCATGGTGGCGCAGGGCCAGGGGCACGGCATCGTGGTGGCCACCGGCGACGCCACGGAGATCGGCCGCATCGGCGCCCTGCTGGCGGCGGTGGAGACGCTGACCACGCCGCTGCTGCGCCAGATGGCGGCCTTCGGCAAGGTGCTCAGCGTCTCCATCGTCGGCTTGGCGCTGGCCACCTTCGCCTACGGCACGCTGGTGATGGGGGAGCCGTGGGCGGACATGGTGCTGGCCGCCGTCGGCCTCGCCGTCGCCGCCATCCCGGAGGGCCTGCCGGCGGTGATGACCATCACGCTGGCCATCGGCGTCACCCGCATGGCGCGGCGCAACGCCATCGTCCGCCGCCTGCCGGCGGTGGAGACGCTGGGCTCGGTTGGCGTCATCTGCTCCGACAAGACGGGCACGCTGACCCGCAACGAGCTGACGGTGCAGAGCGTGCTCACCGCCGACGCCACCTACGCCGTCACCGGCATCGGTTACGCGCCGGACGGCGGGTTCGAGCGCGACGGGCGGGCAGTGCCGCCTGACGGCGACCCGGTGCTGCTCGACTTCGCGCGCGTCTGCCTGCTGTGCAACGACGGCGACCTGCGGTGCGACGACACCGGCTGCTGGCAGGTCACCGGCGACCCGACCGACGGCGCGCTGCTGACGCTGGCCATGAAGGCCGGCCTGGACCTGGGCATCGAGCGCGAGCGGCTGCCGCGGCGCGACGTCATCCCCTTCGAATCCGAGCACCAGATGATGGCGGCGCTGAACCGCCGTCCGGACAGCGGCGGGCTGATCGTCGTCAAGGGCGCGCCGGAGCGGATTCTGGCCCGCTGCACGGCCGTCCTGACCGCCGCCGGCCCGGCGCCGGTCGACCCCGCCGTCTGGCACGCGCGGGTGGAGGCCCTGGCGGCGGACGGGCAGCGCGTGCTGGCCATCGCCATGCGGCCGCTGGCCGGCGACGGGCCGGCTGATCTCACCCTGGACGACGTGCAGGACCTGACCCTGCTCGGCCTGTGCGGGCTGATCGATCCGCCGCGCGAGGAGGCCGTGGCCGCCGTGCAGGCCTGCCGGGCCGCCGGCATCGCCGTGAAGATGATCACCGGCGACCACGCCGTCACCGCCCGCGCCATCGGCCGCCGCTTCGGCCTGGGAGAGCGGGCGGTCACCGGCGCCGACCTCGACCGGCTGGACGACGACGCGCTGATCCGGACGGCGCAGGAGGCCAACGTCTTCGCCCGCACCACGCCGGAGCATAAGCTGCGCCTCGTCCAGGCGCTGCAGGCGGCGGGGCACACGGTCAGCATGACCGGCGACGGCGTCAACGACGCCCCGGCGCTGAAGCGGGCCGACGTCGGCGTCGCCATGGGCCGCATGGGCACGGAAGCCGCGCGCGAGGCCGCAGACATGGTGCTGGCCGACGACAACTTCGCCTCCATCGCCCACGCGGTGGAGGAAGGGCGCACGGTCTACGACAACCTGCGCAAGACCATCCTGTTCATGCTGCCGACCAACGGCGCGCAGGCGCTGGTCATCATGATCGCCGTCATGCTGGGGCTGCAGCTGCCGATCACGCCGGTGCAGATCCTGTGGGTCAACATGGTCACCGCCGTGACGCTGGGCCTGGCGCTGGCCTTCGAGCCGCCGGAGCCCGACGTCATGCGCCGCCCGCCCCGCGATCCGGGCGAGGCGATCCTGCCCTGGTACCTGGTGCTGCGCATGGCGGTGGTGATGGCGCTGCTGGTGGCCGCCAGCTTCGCCTTCTTCTTCCGCCATCTGGCGGCCACCGGCGATCTGGCGGAGGCGCGGACCATCGCCGTCAACGCGCTGGTGGTGGGGGAGATCTTCTACCTGCTGAACGCGCGCGGCGTGCTGGGCTCGGTGCTCAACCCGCAGGGCATCTTCGGCAGCCGACCGGTGTGGGTGTCGATCGGCTGCATGATCGTGCTGCAGCTGGCCTTCACCTACCTGCCACCGGTCCAGGCCCTGTTCGGCACGGTGGCCGTCGGCGCCGCCGACTGGGCGATGATGGCCGCCGCCGGCGCGCTGATCTTCCTGCTGATCGAGGGCGAGAAGGCCGTGGCGCGGCGCCGGGTGCGCAAGGTGTAGCCATAGCCCCTCCCCCGCCGGAGGCGAGGGAGGGGTCTTTCAGAACGGCTTGACGATCACGAAGATGACGATGCCGATCATCAGCAGGGTCGGCACCTCGTTCCAGATTCGGAAGAAGCGCTGCGGGTGGGTGTTGCGGTCCTCCTCGAACGCCCGGCGCCAGCGCGCCATCAGCATGTGCGAGACGGTCAGCACCACCACGAACGACAGCTTGGCGTGCAGCCAGCCCTGCTTGAACCACTCCGGGATCAGGATCAGCATCCAGATGCCGAAGACCCAGGACGCGATCATCGCCGGGTTCATGATGGCCCGAAGCAGCCGGCGCTCCATCACCTTGAAGGTCTCCGACGCCTCGGAACCGGGCGTCGCCGCCGTGTGGTAGACGAACAGCCGCGGCAGGTAGAGCAGCCCCGCCATCCAGGCGATGATGCTGATGACGTGCAGCGCCTTGACCCACTCGTAGGCCATGGAAACCCCTCTCCGGTTGCGAAGCTCGACCTTGGCCTATGTAGCGCGCTGCGGGCAGCCGGCAAAGCCCGACAGGCACAGCCGCCCGCCGCTTTGCGAGCACATGAAGCGGTCGCACGCCGCCGCCTGCCGCACCAGCCGGGCCAACCCGTCGATGAAGGCCGGCGTGGTGCCCACCGTCGGCACGCGGGCGAAGAAGGGCACCCCGGCCTCGTGCGCCAGATGCCGGTACTCGACCTCGATCTCGACCAGCGTCTCGGAATGTTCGGACACGAAGGCCAGCGGCACGACGACCACCGGCACCTTGTCCTGCCCGGCGCGGCGGATCTCCGCATCCGTGGACGGGCCAATCCATTCCAGCGGGCCGACGCGGCTCTGGTAGCAGCTGATCCAGTCCAACCCCTCGATGCCGAGCGCGGCGACGATCGCCTCCGCCGTGCGCTCGCACTGCCACTGGTAGGGGTCGCCCTTCTCGACGACCTTCTTGGGCAGCCCGTGCGCGGAGAACAGCACGCGCGGCCGGCCGTGCGCCGCGGCCTCCTCGTAGCGCGTCCGGATCAGCTCGGCGCTCGCCGCGGCGAAACCGGGCTCGGTCGGGTAGCAGCACACCACCCGCGACGGCGCCGTCAGCCCCACCGCGGCGGCCGCCTCGTTCCACACCCGCAGGCTGGACGCCGTGGTGGTGGTCGACCACTGCGGATAGAGCGGCAGCAGGATGACCTGATCGGGGTTGAAGGCCTTCACCGCGCGCGCCGCCGCGTCGCTCATCGGGTGCCAGTAGCGCATGGCGATGAAGGCGCGCACCTCGCCCAGCTCACCGCCGCCCAGCGCCGCCTCCAGCGCGCGCGCCTGCGCTTGCGTGTTCTCCAGCAGCGGCGACTTGCCGCCGAGTTCGGCGTAGATCGCGCGGGCCGGCTTCTCGCGCCGGCGCGAGATGAACTGCGCCAGCAGGTAGCGGATCGGCGTCGGCGCGCCGATGATCGACGGGTCGTTGAACAGGTTGAACAGGAAAGGCCGGACGGCGTCCGGGCTGTCGGGCCCGCCGAGGTTGAACAGGACGACGGCGGTGCGGGTCGGGGAGGGCATGGTCGGCATGATCCGCCAGAATTGGAGCGCCCTTCGCCCTTCGTCCAGTGCCTGCGACGCGAAATCTCAAAGAAACCGGCGGAAAGGCCTATGCCCTTCCGCCGATCGCGCCGATTACGCCACGTCCGGCCACGCCTTCAGCAGCCTGGACAGCTCGGCCACGTGCTCGGGCGGCGTGGTCTGGATGACGCCGTGGCCCAGGTTGAAGATGAACGGCCGGCCGGAGAAGGCCTCCAGGATCTCGGTGGCGGCCCGGCGCAGCGCGTCGCCGCCGACGGCCAGCATGATCGGGTCCAGGTTGCCCTGCACCGGCAGGCGGGGCTGGAGCGTGCGCGCCGCCCACACCGGCGGCACCGTGGTGTCCAGCCCGACGGCGTCGACGCCGGAATCGGCCACGTAGTCCTCGTACAGCAGGCCGGCGGCACGCGGGAAGCCGATGACCGGCACGTCGGGGTGCCGGGCCTTGACCAGCGCCACGATGCGCCGCGTCGGCTCGATCACCCAGCGCCGGAAGGCGCCGGCCGGCAGCACGCCCGCCCAGCTGTCGAACAGCTGCACGACCTCGGCACCCGCGTCGATCTGCGTGCACAGGTAGTCGGCCGTGACCTCGACCAGCAGGTTGATCAGCTGGCCGAAGCCGGCCGGGTCGCGGTAGGCGAAGCCCTTGACCGCCGCGTATTCCTTGCTGCCCCCGCCTTCCACCATGTAGCAGGCGATGGTCCAGGGGGCGCCGGCGAAGCCGATCAGCGTCACCTCCGGCGGCAGGGCGCCGCGCAGGCGCCGCACCGTCTCGTACACCGGCTCCAGGTGCGCGTGGAAGTTGGCCTTGGACAGGCGGTTCAGGTCGGCCGGGCTGCGCACGGGGTCCAGCTTCGGCCCCTCGCCTTCCTGGAAGGTCAGCGGCTGGCCCAGCGCGTGCGGCACCACCAGGATGTCGGAGAACAGGATCGCCGCGTCCATGCCGTAGCGGCGGATGGGCTGCAGCGTCACCTCGACCGCGAAGGCGGGGTTGTAGCAGAGGTCGAGGAAGCTGCCGGCCTTGGCGCGCAGCTCGCGGTATTCGGGCAGGTACCGGCCGGCCTGGCGCATCAGCCAGAACGGGGGGTGGGTGCAGGCCTCGCCCTTCAGGGCGGCGAGAATCGGCTTACGAACGTCCGTCACCGGCGGCAATCCCTTGGAAGCGTCGAGCGTGCCCGTTCTATCGCACCATTCACCGCGCGCGGCGAGAAAAAGAGTCGTTCCATCCCCGCTTTGCACAGGCCCGCGTGGGAAGGGCGTTCCGGACGGCGCAGGGCCCTACCCTCTCCCTTTCTAAGAATTAGGATTTAAAGGAGGGGGTGATAGTGGTGCTGTGGATAACGGGAATTCCCGCTGTGCCCGGATTCATCCACAGACCCGGACGGCGGCGAACCCGGCGGGGCGCCGGTGTGGACGGAATCCGGGACTATCGGGGATAACGGCGGAAATGCTAAAAGCGGGGGCTTGGGAGATTTTCGTGAGTCATGGGGATAACCTGCAGGGCGGCTGATTCGTCCCCATCTTGCGGAGCGGATCGTGGACTCTTCCCCCATGGTGGCCGGGACGGGGGCAATGAGTCCGGTCAGCGGGGGTAGAATCCGGCCGCCATGGTTATCCACAGGCTATCGTCCGATTCCTCCACAGGATGTTGGGGACAATGAAAGAGTTCCACCTACATCTCGTTTCCGACGCGACGGGCGAGACGATCAACAGCGTGGCGCGCGCCTGCGTGATCCAGTTCGACCAGGTCCGCCCGATCGAGCACTTCTGGAACCTCGTGCGCACCGACCGCCAGCTCGACCTGGTGCTGGAGGCGATCCGCGAGCATCCGGGACTGGTCATGTTCACGCTGGTGGACGAGGGGCTGCGCCGGCGCCTCCAGGACTTCTGCCGCGAGGTGCAGGTGCCCTGCATCCCCGTGCTGGACCCGCTGATCAACGCGCTGGCCGCCTACCTGGGCCTCGAGTCGCAGCGCCAGCCCGGCCGCCAGCACGCGCTGGACGCCGAGTACTTCGGCC
>NZ_DASPMG010000448.1:0-6974 GCF_035627195.1 Azospirillum sp. | reverse complement strand
TTCTTGGTCGGGTCGAGCTGCGGCTCCTGCGACAGGTAGCCGACCTTGGCGCCCTGCGCCGCCCAGGCCTCGCCCGAGAAATCCTTGTCCAGGCCGGCCATGATCTTCATCAGGGTCGACTTGCCGGCGCCGTTGACGCCGAGAACGCCGATCTTCGCCCCCGGCAGGAACGAGAGCCAGACGTTGTCCAGCACCTTCTTGCCGCCGGGGTAGACCTTGGTCAGGCCCTTCATGACATAGACGTATTGATAGGACGCCATGCGCCTCTCCGTCCCTTTCGCCGGGGAAATTGGAAGTGGAGGCGCCGCATCGGCGCCAAACCGGTTGACGCAGGGTTTTAGCGCATCAGGATGCCGGAAGAAACGGTGAAGGAAGGACTCCTCGTTTGCTCACCATATACGTCGATGCCGACGCCTGCCCGGTGAAGGCGGAAATCTACAAGGTGGCCGGGCGCACCGGCTGCAAGGTCGTGCTGGTGTCCAACGCGCCGCTGCGCCTGCCCAACGAATGCCTGGCCGAGCTGGTCGTGGTGGGGTCGGAGTTCGACGCCGCCGACAACTGGATCGCCGAGCACGCCGCGGCGCGCGACATCGTCGTGACAGCCGACATCCCGCTGGCCGACCGCGCCATCAAGAACGGCGCCGTGGTGATCGGCCCGACGGGGCGCCCCTTCACGCCGGATTCGATCGGCAGCGCGCTGGCCACCCGCGCCCTGATGGCCGACCTGCGCGCCATGGGCGAGGTGCAGGGCGGCAACGCCCCGATGGGCCAGCGCGACCGCTCCCAGTTCCTCCAGACGCTGGACCAGGCCGTGCAGGCCCTCAAGGCCGGCCGGCAGCCGAAGTGGCGGTAAGGAACACCCCTCCCCAACGGCTCCGATCAAGAACACGCAGCGGCCCGACGTGCCGACCTCAGCCCAGAAGGCCGCGGATGGTCCCCAGCAGAGTGTTGGCGTTGTCCTTGACGTAGCCGTCCTTGCCGTCGGTCACGAACAGCGCCGAGACCCTGGCGTCGGCTCCGTCGCCGCTGGTGGCGGCAAAAGCCTTCTTGGTGCCGTTCGGCGACCAGCCGGATTGCTCCAGCGCCTTGCCGAGCGCGCTGTCCTTGAGCATCGACAGCACTCCCTGGCCATCGGCCCCGGAGAGGTCGAGGAGCGGGCCGTTGGCCGCCGGCTTGGCATTGGCGTCGAAGAGGATGCGCACGCTTCCGCCCGCCTCCCCGTCCTTGGCCCCCAGCGCGATGTCGAGCGTGCCGACCGAACCGCCGCCCGCACCCGCCGCGCCATCCCCGGCCATCGCCTTGGGCTTCGCCAGCCCGTTCTTTTCGGCGAGTTTGTCGATCATGGCGACGGCGGCCCCGCCGGCACCCCAGCCGTCCTGTTCGGCGGTCAGGCCGAAGGTCTCGCTGACCAGCGCGTTCAGCTTGCCCGCGTAATCGGTGATCTCCTTGCGCGCCGCGCTCTCCTCCGCGACGGCGGGCCGCTCCATCTTCACGCCGGCCGCCGCCAGAAGCCCGGCATTCCCCCGTATTCCACCGTCCAGGTTCAGCTTCACGGGACCGGAGAAATTGGCGAAGACGGCGGCCGTGGGCGACAGGTCCACCGTGTCGACCGGCCCCGTGGACGCCGGACCGGACGGCGCGGCCGGGGACGCGGGCGCCTTGGCATCACCGGCATTGCGTGCCGCCGGCTGGTTGTGAACGGTGTAGCCACCAACGCCGACGATGCTCATGCCCCTCTCCATGCGAAAGCTCACGCCGGAAAGGAACACTGACAATCTCAGGTAAACAACAAGTTAATCTGACAGAATTTGCCGCCGATTACACAACCAGTTATTGCTTAGTTTGGTTTCTATCCTTTAAACCGCTGGGATTTTCACACCACCAGGAAGTCCATCGCACTTAGCCCGGCCCTCGACACACCCACCAGGGTCACGCTGTTGCCGGCGTTCAGGTCGATCACGGCGCCGCCGGCGCCGTCGGCGACCCGCGCCAGCACGTCGGCCGCGGTCGTAATGCCGGCATCGCGCGCCACGTGGATGCGGTCGGTGCCGTGCCTGAAGTCGGTGACCACGTCGCGGCCGACACCGACGTAAAAGGCGTCCGCGCCGCCGCCGCCGTGCAGCGTGTCGGCACCGGCGTTGCCGTACAGCGTGTCGTTGCCGTCGCCGCCGTCGATCACGTCCGCACCCTGCCCACCGAACAGCCGGTCGGTCCCCTGCCCGCCGAACAGCGTGTCGTCGCCCAGGTTGCCGTACATCAGGTCGGCGCCGGCCCCGCCGCCCACCACGTCGGCGTCCTGGCCGCCGTGCAGCGTGTCGTCGCCGGCCCCGCCGGCCAAGTCGTCCATGCCCTGGTTGCCGTACAGCCGGTCGTCGCCCTCGCCGCCGTCGGCGCGGTCGTTGCCGGGGCCGGCCAGCAGGCCGTCGTCGCCGGTGCCGGCGGACAGCGTGTCGTCGCCGCCGTTGCCGATCAGGGAGTTGTCGTTGGCGTCGCCCAGCAGGCGGTCGGCGCGGTCGTCGCCCGCCTGCATGTGGCCGATGGTGCGCGCGGTCTTCGGCCCGTACAGGTAGGCCACCGCGTCCACGTCCAGGGGCCCGAGGTCCACGGGATAGCGTATGTTGCCGGTGATGTAGGACATCACCGTCTGGTCGGTGTTGTCGAGCGACGCCGGCAGGAAGGGGCCGGGCGAGCCGCCGCCGGTGGCGTTGTAGTTGCCGGGGTGCTTCAGGCCGATGGCGTGCCCGATCTCGTGCACGTAGGTGAGGTAGGCGTAGCTGCCGAAGCCCGGCGCCAGATTGCCCGGATCGAACGTGGTGACCCAGACGTCGCCGCCACGCGGATCGTCCGCCAGGGGAATGAAGGCGTAGGCGGCGACGCGCTCGTCCAGTTCGGCGGCGCCGAAGCGGATCGTGCCGCCGGCCCCGGTGTCCGCCACCTCGACGAAGGTGATGTTGGCGGCGGCCGACCACTCGGCCAGCGCGGCGCGCGCGGCCTCCTTCATGGCGTCGTTGAAGGCCTGGAACGCGATCACCTCCGTCGGCTGGTAGTAGGACGGCGCGCGCGCCATGAAGCTGTAGGTGACGGTGACCGGCATGCCGAACATGGAATCGGCGTTCCAGCGGTAAGGGTCGCCCACCAGCAGGGCGTCCACCTCGGCGTCGCCGGAGTTCACGCCCTCGGGCGTGGGGGTCGGGTCGACGTCGTGGTCGGTGCCGTCGTCGCCGATGACGCCGCGGACGGTGCCGACGACGCCGTCCTCGATGTCGTCGACCACGCCGACGACGGCGCGCGCCAAGGGACGGAAAGCGTCGAAGGTGGTGGCCGGCATGCGCCCTCCGCGGCAAGGCCGGGCGCCGCGCCGCCCCCGGCCGGCGCCCCTACCACGAACGATTGTAGTGGGAAGCGCGCTACCTCCACAACCGGCCGTTCGGCGGCCTTCCCGCCGGCGGGCCTTGCCCGAATGCCCGGCCGGTCGCATCCTCTGGGGAACAGGAGAAGGGGACAGGACCTTGGAACGCGCGGATTTCCTCGTCATCGGCGCCGGCATGGCGGGCGCCTCGGTGGGTTGCGAACTGGCGGCGCACGGGCGCGTGCTGGTGCTGGAGCGGGAGGCGCAGCCGGGCTACCACGCCACCGGCCGCTCCGCCGCGCTGTACACGCAGACCTACGGCCACGCCGTGGTGCGGGCGCTGACGGTGGCGAGCTGGGACTTCTACACGCAGCCGCCCGCCGGCTTCGCCGAGCACCCGCTGCTCACCCCGCGCGGCGTGCTGCTGGTCGGCCGCGCCGACCAGTCGGCGGCGGTGGACGCCGCCTTCGAACAGGGGCGGCGGCTGACCCCGACGGTGGAGCGCTTCGACGCCGCCCGCGCGCTGGAACGCTGCCCGGCCCTGCGCGCCGATTACGTGGCCGGCGCGGTGTGGGAGCCGGACGCCATGGACATGGACGTGCACGCCATCCACCACGGCTACCTGCGCGCGCTGAAGGCGCGCGGCGGCACGGTGGTGACCGACGCCGGGGTCGGCGGGGTGGCGCGCCGGGACGGGTTGTGGGTCGTCGAGACGACGGACGGGCGGACCTTCGCGGCGCCGGTGCTGGTCAACGCGGCAGGCGCCTGGGCCGACGCGCTGGCCGGGCTGGCCGGCGTGCGGCCGGTGGGGCTGGTGCCCAAGCGGCGCACGGCGGTGACCTTCGACCCGGTGTTCGAGGAGGCGGATCTGGCGGCGGGACTCGGCGGCTGGCCGATGGTGATCGACGTGGACGAGACCTTCTACTTCAAGCCCGAGGGCGGGCGCCTGCTCGCCTCCCCGGCCGACGAGACGCCGGTCGAGCCGTGCGACGCGCAGCCGGAGGAACTGGACGTGGCGCTCGCCATCGACCGCGTGGAACAAGTCGCCCGCTTCCACGTTCGGCGTATCAGCCATCGGTGGGCCGGCCTGCGCAGCTTCGTCGCCGACAAGGTGCCGGTGGCCGGATTCGACGACCGGGCGGAGGGGTTCTTCTGGCTGGCCGGCCAGGGCGGCTACGGCATCCAGATGGCGCCGGCGTTGGCGCGCACCGCCGCGTCGCTGATCACCGGGGCCGGCGTGCCGGCCGACGTGGCCGGGCTCGGCGTCACCGCCGCCGACCTGGCCCCGGCGCGCCTGAGATCGTGAAAGGGGCGGTGAGGACGAGAAGGAGGGACCGCCGTGACCGCGACTCCGCTGATGCCGCGACCGATGCTGCGGCGCCTGGGCCTGGCGGCCGTGGCCGCCGGCATCACCGCCTGCGCCAACCCGGCCGCCGACCAGGCCATCAGCGCGCAGAGCGCGCTGGTCGGCATGCCCAAGTCCACGCTGCTGTCCTGCGCCGGGGTACCGGAGCGGCAGGCCGTGGCGGACAGCCGGGAGTTCTACACCTACCAGACCGGCCGCATCGTCTCCTACCCCGTCACCACGGGCTTCTACGGCGGGCCGTGGCGGCCTTGGGGCTATGGCGGCTGGGGCTGGCCGTCCTATGCGGCGGATGTGCGCAGCTATGCCTGCGAGGCGACCTTCACCCTGCGCAACGGCGTGGTCGAGCGGGTCGTCTACGGCGGCGGCAGCAGCCTGGGCGAGTGCGGCGCCATCGTGCGGAACTGTCTGGCCCAAACACCGCAGCCGCAAATGCCGCCGTCCCCGGCGCCCCAGTCAATGCCGCCCCGGACACAATAAGCCCACTCTAATTGTGTGATCACAAAGCAATAGCAGGGGCGCCAAACCCTTGTCCCTGCGGCGTTGCGTCGCTGTCGCTTTGGCGCAACAGTGCGTCGAAACTGTTGCGGGCTGCCTAGCAGGCGGGCAAAAACTCTGCTACACCACGGTCAACAACGCAGACCGCGCCAAATCAAACCCGACCATGCTGTGGGAGCAGATCCAATGACTTTCCTGAAGCGCGCCGCCGCCGCCCTGCTGGCGACCACCGCCGTCGCCGCCTTCGCCACCACCGCCACCGCGCAGGATTTCAAGGGCAAGTCCGCCGGCGACATCCTGGTGCGCGCGCGCATCGTCGGCGCCATCCCGCAGGAGAAGGCCGACCTGACGCTCGGCGGCGCCAACATCGGCAAGGGCCATGTCGAGAACGGCTGGACCCCGGAGCTGGACTTCTCGTACTTCTTCACCGACAACATCGCCGCCGAGCTGATCGCCGGCACCACCCGCCACAAGATCAAGGCCAGCACCATCCTGGGCGAAGTGGACGTGGGCAAGACCTGGCTGCTGCCGCCGACCCTGACGGTGCAGTACCACTTCTTCACCAAGGAGCGCGTCAGCCCGTACGTCGGCGCCGGCATCAACTACTCGCTGTTCTACAGCAAGTCGGCCGCCGGTGGCGTCGCCCAGTCGCTCAGCCTGAAGAACCGCTTCGGCTGGGCCCTGCAGGCCGGTGTGGACGTCGCCGTGGGCGGCCCGTGGTCGATCAACCTGGACGTCAAGAAGATCTTCGTGAAGACCGATCTGGACGTCGGCACCCCGCTGGGCAACATCCACTCCAACGTCCGCCTGGATCCGTGGGTCGTCGGCGTGGGCGTCGGCTACCGCTTCTAAGCACGCCGCAGGGCCTTCGGGCCGCTGCGCATAGGAAAGGCCGGGCACCCCGACGGGGTGCCCGGCCTTCTCTTTTGCGCGGCTTCCTTTCCGGGCACCGGGGTGTGAGCATCGCCGATGCGCGGCACCGCACACCGGCTGAACACCGATGGTGAACACCGATGGCGGCCCGCCCGGCCGAAAGGAGGTTCCATGCACGTGGCCGCCGTGTTGAAGAGGAAGGGCAACGCCGTTGTCACCGTCCGCGCATCCGACACCG
Source organism: Azospirillum sp. (assembly GCF_035627195.1). Taxonomy (GTDB): domain Bacteria; phylum Pseudomonadota; class Alphaproteobacteria; order Azospirillales; family Azospirillaceae; genus Azospirillum. The sequence continues at coordinate 653 of NZ_DASPMG010000448.1, read as the reverse complement.
TTGCCGACGTGGCGCGGGTGCTGGCGCAGCACCGCATCGGCGCGGTCCTGGTGCTCGACGAGGCCCGGCGCCCGGCCGGCATTCTGTCGGAGCGCGACATCGTCCGCGCCCTTGCCGGCGACGGCCGCGCCGCTCTGCTGCGCCCGGCCGCGGACCTGATGACCCGCGACATCGTCACCTGCCAGCCCACCGACACCATGGCGCAGGTCATGGCGCTGATGACCGACCGGCGCATTCGCCACCTGCCGGTGATGGACGGCGACCGCCTGGCCGGACTGATCAGCATCGGCGACGCCGTCAAGGCGCGCCTGGACGACGCGGAACTGGAGGTGGAGTCGCTGCGCGGCTACGTCGCCGGGCTGGGGTAAAGCGCGGCAGCGCGCCTTCGCCCGTAGGTTGGGTTGAGCCGAAGGCGAAAACCCAACGTTCTTGCGGCACCAACGAAAAAGGCGCGCCCCCGGTCCGGCGGCGCGCCTTTCTTCTGTTTGCGGGCCGACTCGCGTCAGGCGTTGGTCGACTGCGGGAAGGCCATGGCCGCCTGGGTGCGGTTGCGCACGCCCAGCGACTTGAAGATCGCCGTCATGTGGATCTTCACCGTGCCTTCGGACAGGCCCAGCTCGTGCGCGATCTGCTTGTTCGACTTGCCTTCGCGC
>NZ_DASPMG010000447.1:0-32032 GCF_035627195.1 Azospirillum sp. | reverse complement strand
GGTAACCGATCAGGTGCTTGGCGTGCTCCGCCAGGAAGACCATCGCGTTGCCGCGCGCCTGGAAGGCGGCGAGGTCCTCCGTGGGGCGGCCGGTGGCGAGCCAGGACGGCGGCTCGCCGGGCTCGCGCGGCAGGAACGGGCTTTCGGAATCGATGTCCCGCACGAGGTCCAGAAGGGCGCCGGCCTCGTCTGGCCGGGCCGCACGTATGGCGATGGGAACGGGCATGGCGCGATTAGAACCATTTGTGCGCCCGCGCGGAAGTCCGATATCGTCCCGCCGCCAACACGAAGAAGGGAACCGGGGCATGCCCACCGTCGCCGTCCGCCCGGCCGTCGAAGCCGACGCCGAACTGATCCTGCGCTTCGTCCGGGAGCTGGCGGAGTTCGAGCGCGAGCCGCACGCCGTGAAGGCCACCGTGGAGGATTTCCGCCGCGACGGCTGGGGCCCCAACCCGGTGTTCGAGGCGCTGATCGCCGAGTTGGACGGCGCGCCCGTGGGCTTCGCGCTGACCTTCCGCAACTACTCCACCTGGGAGGGGCGGTTCGGCCTCTTCGTCGAGGACCTGTACGTGACGCCCGAGGCGCGCGGGCACGGTGTCGGCAAGCGCCTGCTGGCCGAGGTGGCGCGCCGCGCCGTGGCGGCGGGGTGCAAGCGCGTGGACCTCAACGTGCTGAACTGGAACCCGGCGCGCGGCTTCTACGAGACCATCGGCATCCGGCACCTGGAGGAATGGCTGCCCTACCGCCTGACCGGCGCCGATCTGGAGGCGCTGGCCGGGGCGGCGCCGGTCGCGCAGGCGGGGTGAGCTAGAACCCCTCGTTGTCGATGTGGACCACGGCGCCGCAGTGCTTGCAGTGCACGGCGTCGGGGTCGTGGCGCGACAGGCCGCACTGCTGGCACTCCACATGAACCTTGCTGGGCCGGAAGATCGCCTGCGCCAGCTTCACGAACAGCGAGATGCCGGCCAGCATGATCACCACCGACAACAGGCGCCCGATGTCGCCCTCCAGCGTGATGTCGCCGAAGCCGGTGGTGGTCAGCGTGGTGACGGTGAAGTAGATGGCGTCGACGATGTTGGTGATCTTCGGGTTGATGCCGACCTGGAACTCGTAGACCAGCGCGCTCGACACGAAGATGAAGAGCACCAGGTTGGTGATGCTGGTCAGCAGCTCGCCGTACTGGGCGAAGGCGCCGCCGCGCTGGCGCAACTGGCGCAGCACCTTCAGCGCGCGGATCAGGCGGATCGCCCGCAGCACCCGCAGGAAGGCGAAGTTGCCGGTGAGCGTGGGGATGAACAGCGTCACGATGACCACGAGGTCGAGCACCGTGCCCAGGCGCAGCAGGAACGACCGCCGGTCGTTGGCGATCCACCAGCGCAGGGCGAATTCGCCCAGCAGCAGCACGCCCAGCACGGCGTCTGCGACGATCACCCACGGCGACGGCGGCATGAAGGTCAGCGCGGCGAACACGGCGACCGTGACCACGTCGACGCCCAGAAGGAACAGCCGCAGCCGCTCGGATTCGAAGTACGCATGGCGCGCGGCCTCGCGCAGGTTCGGTTTCTGCGCGGATGTCGCCGGTTCGTGCGGCTGAGTGGCGGTCGGCTGAGTGGCGGTCATGGCGGTCGGGAACCGTGAATTGCCGAAGCCCTGAAGTAACAGCACCAATCGCCACTCCGCTCAAGACTTACGGGGCCGGTCCGGGAATGGCTTGCCGGGCAGGCGGCAGAACTTGCCGGGCCCGATCCTGCGGTGATGCGGGAGAAACGGCGGCTTTCCTTGGTTTCCGGCTGGGGTTTCCGGCTGGCCCGCATCCTGCATTCCTTAACCGCGGTACTCGTCGGGAAAGGATACGGACATGGCTGGGATCGGTGATATCGGCGGCATGGTGTCGAGCCTGCAGCAGTCGATCGACGCCGCCATGAAGCGCGTCCAGGAGCAGGCCAAGGCTGGGAGCGACACCGGGGCGACGGGCAACGTCAAGGAATACGAGCAGTCCGTCCGCAAATCCTCGTCCACCCTGTCCTACGCCGCCACCGACATCGGCATGGTGGTGAAGAACAAGACCCGGCTGAACGCCTTCAGCATCCTGGGCAAGGATGACCCGGTCGACTTCTTCAAGTTCAAGGTGACGAACCAGGGCGAGCTGGCGCTGGGCCGCGTCGGCGACCCGGACGTGCGCGTTCAGCTGATGGACAAGACCGGCAAGATCATCGCCGACAGCAACAAGGATGCGGGCGCCGCCTTCGACGCCTACAAGAAGCTGTCGGCGGGCGAGCTGACGGTGGACCGCGGCGATTACACGATCCGCGTGGCGCGCGACAAGGGTGTCGCGGCCGGGACCGAGAAGCAGTACGCCCTGCAATTGCGCATGGGCACCTTCAGCGAGGACTACGACACCTACGCCAAGCAGCCGGCGGCCGGCGACACCTCGGGGCAGATCCCGTCCTACGCGCGCTCGCTGCAGGCGCTGATGACCGGCGGCAGCAGCGTGAACAGCAGCTCGCTGACGTCGCTCCTGCTCGGCGGTTCGCCGAAGGGGCGGGGTTCGCTGTTCAATGGGCTTTTCTAATTCAACGGGCTTTTCTAAGCGGAACGTTCATCCTCCGGGCGCCGGCGGCGGTGGCGAGGGGCGCGCCCGGCGCGCCCGTGCCCACCGCCGATTCCATGGCGCCGGCCCGCGACGCTCAGGCCGCCGTCTCCAGCACCGCGTGCTGCTCGCTCAGCCGCAGGTAGCCCTCGCGCTCGTCGCGCATCGACGCCAGCAGATCCATCAGGCTGTCCCGGACGAAGACGTCGCCCTCGCCGGCGATCTTTTCTTCGGTAATCCGAATGAAGCTATCCAAAAGGGTGAGGTGGGCGCGGGAAGCGGACTGGATCTTCGTGTTGACGTTCGTGAAGGCCATCGTACTTCTCCATCGGTTGGGTGGGCGTCGATGGGCCTATTTAGCCGTCCAAACCGTTAACGACTTCTTACCGGGCGTTAACGACTGTCGTACTCTTCAGAATTACTCATGGTAGTAGGTGGGAATACTTCGGTAGTATCCCCCTGGGTTATCTCCGGACGGCTTAGGCCAGTTCCCAGGCCGGCACCGGGCGGCGGGCTTCGGCGCGCTCGGCCAGATGGCCGAACAGCGGGGCCATGGCCTGCGGGGCACCCTCCAGATCCGGGTCGGGGCCTTCCATCAGCAGCGTGCCTTCCTCGCCCGCGCCGATGATGCACCAGCCGCGCGCCAGCATCTCCGCCACGCGCTTCTTCGAGATCAGCGCCCGGACGTGGTCGGTCGCGTACACACCCATCCCAGCCTCCATTCTTCCGGTGACAGTGTCTTGGCGATGTTGCGTGCCTCCACGATGCCGCAGCGAAAAGAACAAATCAAGAACATAATTTTCCGACGCCGTTCCGGCCCTTGCCGCCGGCCGGCCGGCGGCTCAGATCTTCAGCGGCAAACGAAGCCTTGGGACAACGATGTTGGGGGAGGACGCCGGCATGGTCGGCAAACCGGACATGCGCACCGAAACCGATTCCTTCGGCCCCATCGAGGTGCCGGCCGACCGCTACTGGGGCGCGCAGACGCAGCGCTCGCTCCAGAACTTCCGCATCGGGGGCGAGCGCATGCCCGGCCCGCTGGTGCGCGCCCTGGGCATCCAGAAGAAGGCGGCGGCGCTGGCCAACCTGGAGCTGGGGGCGCTCGACCCCACGCTTGGCCGCGCCATCGTCGAGGCGGCGGAGGAGGTGGCGGACGGCACGCTGGCCGACCACTTCCCGCTGGTGGTCTGGCAGACCGGCTCCGGCACGCAGACCAACATGAACGCCAACGAGGTGATCTCCAACCGGGCGATCGAACTGCTGGGCGGCGAGCGCGGGTCCAAGGTGCCGGTGCACCCCAACGACCACGTCAACATGGGGCAGTCGTCCAACGACAGCTTTCCCACGGCCATGCACATCGCCGCCGTGGAGCAGATCCACCACGAGCTGGTCCCGGCGCTGGAGCACCTGCACGCGGCGCTGGCGGCCAAGGCCGAGGCCTTCAAGGACATCGTGAAGATCGGCCGCACCCACCTGCAGGACGCGACACCGCTGACGCTGGGGCAGGAGTTCTCCGGTTACGCCGCGCAGGTGAAGTACGGGATCGAGCGGATCAGGGGCTGCCTGCCGCGGCTCTATCCGCTGGCGCAGGGCGGCACGGCGGTGGGCACCGGCCTCAACGCGCGGGCGGGCTTCGCCGAGGCGTTCGCGCGGCACGTGGCCTCCATCACCGGCCTGCCGTTCGTGACGGCGGAGAACAAGTTCGAGGCGCTGGCCGCGCACGACGCGCTGGTGGAGGCGCACGGGGCGCTGAACACCATCGCCGTGTCCTTCATGAAGATCGCCAACGACGTCCGCCTGCTGGGCTCCGGCCCACGCTGCGGCATCGGCGAGATCGCCCTGCCTGAGAACGAGCCGGGATCCTCCATCATGCCCGGCAAGGTCAACCCGACCCAGTCGGAGGCGATGACCATGGTGGCCGCGCAGGTGATGGGCAACCACACCACCGTCACCGTGGCCGGGGCCACCGGCCATTTCGAGCTGAACGTCTTCAAGCCGGTGATCATCCACAACGTCCTGCAGTCCATCTGCCTGCTGGCCGACGCGGCGGTGAGCTTCACCGACAACTGCGTGGTCGGCATCGAGCCCGACCGCGAGCGCATCGCCCGGCTGATGGGCGACAGCCTGATGCTGGTCACCGCGCTGAACCCGCACATCGGCTACGACAACGCCGCGAAAATCGCCAAGAAGGCGCACAAGGAGGGCACGACGCTGAAACAGGCCGGCGTGGCGCTGGGCCTGCTGACGGAGGAGCAGTTCGACCAGTGGATCCGGCCCGAGACGATGATCGGGCCACGGTAGGACGGGGTCGGGCCACCGTTCGTCTCTTCAGGAATGTAACGCTGTGTGCTACACATCCGATGAGACGTGGGGCGGACCGGGGCCGGTGTCGTGAGGGTTTTCAAGACCAAATGGTTCGTCCGGTTCGCCCGCCGGCAGAAGATTCCGGACCGGGAATTGTGCGAAGCCGTCCAGCGAGCCGAGCGGGGGCTTGTCGATGCCGATCTGGGTGGTGGCGTCATCAAGCAGCGCCTGGCGCGGTCCGGCCAGGGACGGTCCGGCGGATTTCGCGGCGTCATTCTCTTCAGGATCCGGTCGCGCGCCTTTTTCGTGTACGGCTTCCCGAAAAGCGAGCGGGACAACATCGATGCGAGCGAGTTGGAGGCGTTTCGGAACTTGGCCGTGGTGATGCTCGATTACGACGACGATCAACTGCGGCAGGCCCTCGAAACGGAGGCACTTCAGGAGGTGTGGTGCGATGGCCGGCAAGACATACAGGAGTGACGCACTGGCCGCGGTTCACGAAACGGCGGCGGATCTGCACGCGGCCGGGCTTCTCGACCAGCGCACGATGCGCGATTTCGATGCGATGTGCCTGACGACGGTGGAGGATCTGTCGCCGGAGGAGATCAAGGCCTTGCGTGAGCGGGAAAACGTCTCGCAGCCGGTGTTTGCCCGCTATCTCAACGTCACGAAGGGCGTCGTCAGCCAGTGGGAACGCGGCGAGAAGCGGCCGCGCGGTCCATCGCTGAAACTCCTCAATCTGGTGCGCCGCAAAGGCCTGCAGGCCATCGCGTGAGGGCATGAAGAAGCGTTCCGTCCTCATCGCCGGGCATCCCACCAGCGTGTCGCTGGAGGAGGAGTTCTGGGACGCGCTGAAGGAGGTGGCGGCGGTGCGGCGGCAGTCGGTCAACGCGCTGATCGAGGCGATCGACGCCGAGCGCGCCGGCAACCTGTCTTCCGCCATCCGCGTCTTCGTGCTGAACGCCTACCGCCGGGGCGGCGGCGGTGCTACACCGGAGGAGCCCGCCTCCTGACGCTCCGGACCACCGCTCCGTGCCGCCCGACCTCAGTCCGCTCGACCTTGCCGCCTTCGCCTGGTTCCTCGGCATCTGGGGGACGTTCAACCTGGTGCAGGACCACCTGCTGCGCGGCCGCACGCACGTCAACCAGCACCTGAAGATCGTGCGCCGCGTGTGGATGGAGCGCATGCTGGAGCGCGACAACCGCATCATGGATTCGCAGCTGGTCGGCCACACGATGAACAGCTGCACCTTCTTCGCCTCCACAACCATGCTGGTGCTGGCCGGCCTGCTCGGCTCCTTCGGCGCCATCGAGCATGCGCACGACATCATCTCCGCCCTGTCCTTCACGGTGCGGACGTCGCGCCAATTCTTCGAGCTGAAGCTGCTGCTGCTGGTGTGCATCTTCACCTACGCCTTCTTCAAGTTCACCTGGGCGCTGCGGCAGTACAACTACGTCTGCGCGCTGATCGGCGCCGCCCCGCTGCCGCCGGTGCCGGACGGCGAGCGGGTCGCCACGGCCACCGACATCGCGCAGGCGCTGACGCTGGCGGTGACGGCGCTGAACGGGGGCCTGCGCGCCTATTACTTCGCGCTGGCGGCGCTGTGCTGGCTGATCAGCCCGTGGCTGTTCATGGTGGCGACCGCCTTCGTGGTGGGCGTGCTGGTGCGCCGCCAGGGCTATTCCGCCACCGAACGCGTCATCGCCGCCCAGGCCGACCGACTGGAGAGGCGGTCGTAGGTTCCACCCATAGGCCGCTGCCTCAATTTTCGCTCTTCCAAATTGTTCGTGTAACACCCAATTCTCTGGCGGAGACATTTCCGACCAGGGGGCTGGGGCAATGGCGGACACGCAGTCGACAGCATCGCAGCCGGTACGGCAGGCGGCGGCGGGCTTTCCCTACGCCGACCGGGTGCGGGAGGTGGAGCCGGCACGGGTCTTCGTCTGGCTGGCCGCCGGCTGGGCCGACATGCGGGCGGCCGGGTGGGTGAGCCCGGCGTACGGCGCGCTGTTCGTCGCCATCGGCTTCGCGCTGACCGTGGGCCTGACCATGGCCGGCATGGCCTATCTGATCGCGCCGATGATCGGCGGCTTCCTGCTGGTGGCGCCGCTGCTGGCGCTGGGGCTCTACGCCGTGTCGCGGGATGCGGAAGAGGGGCGGCGGCCGGGCTTCTGGCGGGCGCTGACGGCGTGGCGGGCCAACCCCTACCACATCCTCACCGCCGGCCTCGTGTTGATGCTGTTCGTGATGATCTGGGTGCGGCTGAACGTCATCGCCTACGCCCTGTTCTTCCCCTACCACTCCATGACGTTCGCCAGCCTGTTCGAACAGGCGCTGACCCTCCAGGGACTCACCTTCCTGGCGTTCGTCACGGCGCTGGGCCTCGCCTTCGCCGCCATCGCCTTCGTCACCAACGTGACGGCTCTGCCGATGATGCTCGACCGCCCGGTGGACGTGTTCGCCGCCGCGCTGGTGTCGGTCATCGCCGTGGTGAAGAACCCGCGCGTCATGGCGCTGTGGGCCGGCGTGATCGTGCTGGTGACCGGCATCGGGATGCTGACCGCGTTCGTCGGGCTGGTGGTGGCGCTGCCGCTGGTCGGCCACGCCAGTTGGCACGCCTACCGCGACCTCGTGAAGCGCGAGGAGGAGGCGTAAAGCCTACTTCAGCAGGATCTTGCCGCCCTTGCGGGCCATCTTCGACCAGTCCTTGGCGAAATAGCCGAAGTCGCGGCTGGGGCGGCCGTACAGCCAGCCCTGGGCGTAGGGGACGTTCAGCTCCTCCAGCAGCTTGGCGTGGTCCGGTTCCTCGACCTGCTCGCCGATGAGCTGGAGGCCAAGCTGGTGGCAGACGTCCACCATGGAGCGCAGCATCGCCATGTCGCGCTGGCTGCCCGATGCCCCCTTCACGAACTTCCCATCGATCTTGGCGAAGTCCACCTGCAGCCCGTACAGCGACTGGAACGAGGTGGAGCCGGATCCGACGTCGTCCAGGCAGATGCGATAGCCGACGCGGCGCAGCTTCTGGAGCACGTCGTTCAGCTTGGCGATGTCGGTGACGACCACCGTCTCCGTCACCTCCAGCAGCAGCTTGCGCGCCAGATCGCCGTAGGGTTCGGTCACCGCGTTGAACTGCTGGAGGAACAGCGGGCTCATCAGCGTCTTGGCCGACAGGTTGATGGCCACGTCCGGCAGCTTCGGCTCCAGGCGGAAGGCCTTCAGCGTGTCCAGCACCGACTGGCAGAGCAGCAGGTCGAAGTCGTAGATCAGGCCGACGTCCTCGGCGAACGTGATGAAGTCGGCCGGGGACGGCATGCCCTCCACCCGCGTCAGCGCTTCCAGGTGGTGGACGTCGTGCGTCGCCAGCTCGACGATGGGCTGGTAGACGACGAAGAACTCGCGCTTCTCGATGGTGGCGCGCATGCGGCCGATGCGGTCCACCGCGTCGGACAGCATGCGCTTGGCCCCGTCCTCCAGGGACGAAATGGTGAACTCCCCGCCCTGCGCGGAGGCGAAGGCCTGCACCGTGTAGACCAGCGCGCGCGCCGCGTCCGTGGCGTCCAGCTGCGAGCCGGCCATGTCCAGCTCCCACGCGCGGATGCCGCCCTCCAGCTCGCCGCCGGCCTCCTGGATGATCCGGGCGATGTGCGTCTGCACCTCCTGGCTGTCGATGTCGGAGGCGTGGACGATGCCGAAGCGGTCGGACGCAAGCTGGCCGGCGCTGTCCCCGTCGGCCGAGATGCCGCGCAGGTAGGCGTCGATGCCCTGCTTCACCTCCGTCGCCTGCCCCTCCGGCAAGGTGTCGACCATGGCCTGCAGCCCCTCGACCAGCAGCAGCGTCAGGCCGTGGTCCAGCCCCTTCTCGCGCGCCCGCACGATCCGGTCTTCCAGGATGGTGACGAAGCTGTGGCCGTCCAGCATCTGGCCGGCCGCCGGCGCGGTGCCGGAGAATTCGTGCGCGCGCGGGCCGGAGGCCAGCTGCACGGTGAGGAACAGCGAGCCGGGGCAGGACTCCAGCCGGCAGCCGCCGAGCAGCGCCGGGAAGCGGTGCCCGTCGTGCGCCTGGAAGACGACGCGGGCCGGCTTGATGCGCGTCTTCTCCACCACGCGGTCGAGCAGCACCTGGACGTACTTGCGGTCGGTGGAGGCCACCACGTCGAACAGGCTGACGCCCACAAGGCTGCCCACGTCGCCCGGCGTCAGCCGGCAGCGGGCACCGGCGGAGAACAGAATCGTGCCCCGCTCGTCGGTTTCGATCAGCAGGTCGGCGGCGGCGAAGGCGAAGCCGACGAAGCGGTCGCGCTCGCGGAACGAGGCCGGGCGCGCCGGCGCCACGGCGGCGCGTGTCGCCTCGGCCACGCGGGCGGCAGCCTTCGGCCGCTCAGCGCTGCGCGCCGGACGGAGGGGTTGGGTGGACGGCCCGGCCGGCGGTGGAGGATTGATCGCCATGAACCCGTGTATTTGAAACAAAGTTCTTCGAACGCTTTGCGCACATAATAGATCACCGTACCGACAGAGATCATTTTAGAAAAGTATGAAGAATTGCCGAACGTCGGATTCCGCGCACGGCAAAGCGCCGCCACGCGTGTGGCGCGTGGCGGCGTGGACAATACAAAGGATTTGCGGGGATTCAGCCCCTGGCGCCGGGGAAGAGGCGGTTGACGTGGCCCATCTTGCGGCCGGGGCGGGCTTCCGCCTTGCCGTAGAGGTGCAGGCGGGCACCCGGCTCGGCCAGCAGCTGCGGCCAGCGGTCCGCGTCGTCGCCGATCAGGTTCTCCATCTCGGCGGGGAACAGCGCCTGCGTGGCGCCCAGCGGCAGGCCGCAGACGGCGCGCACCAGTTGTTCGAACTGGCAGGTGGCGCAGGCGTCCATGGTCCAGTGGCCGGAGTTGTGCGGGCGCGGCGCCATCTCGTTGACCAGCACGTGGCCGTCGCGGGTGACGAACATCTCCACCGCCAGCAGGCCGACCACGCCCAGCGACTCGGTCAGCGCGCGGGCCACGCGCTCGGCCTCGGCCGCCGTCTCCGGCGCCACGCGGGCGGGGGCGATGGTGCGGTCGAGGATGCCGTTCCTGTGGCGGTTCTCGACGGTGGGGAAGACGGCCGTGCGCCCGTCCGCCGCGCGGGCGACGATCACCGACACCTCGCACACGAAGTCGACGAAGCCCTCGACGATGGCCGGCCGGCCGCCGATGGCCTGCCACGCCGCCGCCGGGTCGGTGTCCGGCCCGATCACCGCCTGCCCCTTGCCATCGTAGCCCAGGCGGGTGGACTTCAGGATGCAGCGTGGCCCGATCTCCGCCTTGGCGCGGGCGACGTCGTCGGCGCTGTCGGCGCGGCGCCAGGGGGCGGTGTCGATGCCCAGGCCGTTGGCGAAGCCCTTCTCGGCGATACGGTCCTGCGTCACCGCCAGCACACCGGCGCCGGGGTGCACCGGGACCAGCGTGGACAGGAATTCCACGGTGGGGACGGGGATGTTCTCCCACTCCAGCGTCACCACGTCGACCGCGCGGGCGAAGGCGGCCAGCGCCGCCTCGTCGTTCCAGTCGGCGATGGTGGCGGCGGCGCACACCTGCGCCGTCGGGCTGTCGGCGGCGTCGGGGGCGAAGACGTGGACCTTGTAGCCGAGCCGCGCGGCGGCCAGCGCCGTCATGCGGCCGAGCTGGCCTGCGCCCAGCATGCCGATGGTGGAACCGGGGGGCAGCATCGCGCCGGGCGTCTTGCTGGACATCACGCCGGCTCGTCCACGGGCGTCTCGGCCACGGCGGCGGTCTGGCGCGCGCGCCAGGCGTCCAGCGCCTCGGCCACGGCCGGGTCCATCAGTGCGATGACGGATGCGGCGATGAGGGCGGCGTTGATGGCGCCGGCCTTGCCGATGGCCAGCGTGCCGACCGGCACGCCGCCCGGCATCTGGACGATGGACAGCAGGCTGTCCATGCCCTTCAGCGCGTGGCTTTCGATGGGAACGCCGAACACCGGCAGCGGCGTCATCGACGCCGCCATGCCCGGCAGGTGCGCGGCCCCGCCGGCCCCGGCGATGATCGCCTTCAGCCCGCGGCCCCTGGCCGAGGTGGCGTAGTCGTACAGGCGCTGCGGCGTGCGGTGGGCGGAGACGATGCGCACCTCGTGCGGCACGCCCAGCGCGGTCAGCGTCTCGGCCGCGTGTTTCATGGTGGACCAGTCGGACTGGCTTCCCATGATGATGCCGACAGCCGGCGAAGACGCGGCCGGCGAAGAGGTGGGGGTGTCGATGGGCACGGAGCGGCTTTCCAACAGGCCTGGGAAAGCCGCGCATTATAGGAAGGGCGCTTCAAGAGTCCAGCGCGCGGAGTGGGCGATTATTCGGCCGCTGGACGCTTCTGCCGGCCGGCGAGGGCCAGCTGCAGGAACTTGCTCTGCTCCTCGACGCGCCCGCGCAGTTCGGCGACTTCGGCCTGGGTCGGCATGTCGGACAGCTTCTGGTCGATGCGGATGATCACCGGCACGAGCTGCGCCAGCGTCGCCTTGATCTCGGCGATGTCGCCCTGCATGTAGTCCATGCGGGCCTCGATGCGGGCGATGCGTTCGTCTTCGGCCATCCCGGCGGCTCCGGCGGTTTCCGTCATGGTAGCAGAAGTCCGGCGGGATGCACACAGGCGCGTTCCGGTGCATGCCCTCGATTCGCCGGTTCAGGCGATGATGTCGGGCAGCAGACGGCTCTCGATCAGGGCGATCTGGTCCTTCAGCGCCAGCTTGCGCTTCTTGAGCCGCTGCAGCTGAAGCTGGTCGAACGGCGCGCGCTCCGACAGGCGTGCGATGACGTCGTCGAGGTCGCGGTGTTCGGTCCTCAGCTCGGCGAGCTTCTGCTTCAGCATGTCCTGTTCGTTCATGGTGCGGCTGCACGGGTGTCGTCGCGGTGAGCGACCATACCAGATTTTGCGGCGTCCGGCACCGTGAAACCACTGCGCGTGCGGGCGGTTATCGCATGCGTGGCATTGCGGTGTCCGGCCGTTCGGGTCAGACTGTCGCCCCGCGTCACAGGCATCGGGAAACGAGGTCCCCATCCATGACATCAGCCAAGCGCATCGGCATTCTCACCAGTGGCGGCGACTGCGCCGGCCTCAACGCGGTCATGCGTGCCGCGGTGCACCGCGCCACGCTCACCTACGGCTGGCAGGTGCTCGGCATCAAGGAAGGCACGCAGGGGCTGCTGAAGCGCCCGGTGCAGTATCAGGTGCTCGATCTGCCGCAGGTCGACGGCAACATGATGCGCATGGGCGGCACCATCCTCGGCACCACCAACCGCGGCGACCCCTTCGCCTATCCCATGGGCGACGGGACCTTCAAGGACCGCACGGACGAGATCATCGGTGGCTACCGCGAGCTGGGGCTGGACGCGCTGATCGGCATCGGCGGTGACGGCAGCTTCGCCATCCTGCGCAAGATCGCGCAGAAGGGCGGGCTCAACCTCGTCGGCGTGCCCAAGACCATCGACAACGACCTCGGCGCCACCGAGGTGTCGGTCGGCTTCGACACCGCCGTCGGCGTCGCGGTCGAGGCGCTGGACCGCCTGCAGCCCACCGCCGCCAGCCACGCCCGCATCATGGTGCTGGAGGTGATGGGGCGCGATGCCGGGCACATCGCGCTCTCGGCCGGCATCGCCGGCGGCGCCGACGTGATCCTGATCCCGGAGATCCCTTATTCCATCGAGAAGATCGCCGAGAAGATGCGGCAGGTCCGCGCGTCGGGCCGCAACTTCGGCCTCGTCGTGGTGTCGGAGGCGGTGAAGACCGCCGACGGCGGCGAGGTGAAGAAGGTCTTCGAGGGCGGCGAGAAGCGCTACGGTGGCATCGGCGACTACATCGGGGAGAAGCTGGCCCGCGCCACCGGCGCGGAGACGCGCGTCACCGTGCTGGGCCACGTGCAGCGCGGCTCGCCGCCCAGCCCGCGCGACCGCCTCGTCGCCTCGGCCTTCGGCGTGCACGCGGTGGACCTGATCGCCGAAGGCAAGTTCGACCGCATGGTCGCGTGGTCCAACCGCGGCGTGGTCGACGTGCCCATCGAGGAGGCGATCGCCGCCTACGCCAGCGTCGATCCCGACGGCACCCTGGTGAAGACGGCGCGCGGCCTGGGCATCAGCCTGGGCGACTGAGAGGGCGGCTAACGGACGGCGACGCTGCTCTTGGACGAGCGGGGGACGAAGGGGGGCGGTTCGGCGATCAGCACCGGCTTGCCGACATAGAAGCCGGTGCAGCGCTTCGCGCCGACGCGGGTCAGCGCCGCCTCCCACAGTTCGCCGCGCGGCCCCTGGACGCGCAGCACCAGCGCGTTGACGTTCGGCAGCAGCTCGTACCCGTCGATCATCGGCGCCGGACCGCCCTTCGCCTCGAACACCGCCGGCGGGATGGTCAGCGTCTTGCCGTCCAGCACCAGCGAAACGTCCTGCTGCCATGGACAGCTGCTGCTGCCGCCCTCGGCCGCCAGCGCCGAAGCTGCCGGCAGGCCGATGGTCGCCGCCGGCAGGCCGATGGTCGCGCCGCACAGCAGGGCGCCGAGCGCGCCGCGGAGCAAGGCCGGTCTGGAGGCCGATCTGGGCGCCGATCTGGGCATGGGGAAACCTCCGGGTACCTCTTTCGGAAGGGTATCGGAAGAGATAGTCCGTCGGCCCCCGTGGTGCAACGCAGCACGATGCCCGGCGGGCGGTTATCACAGGCAGAGCGGCCATGCGCCGCGTGGGGGCATGCGCGTCGGGGCTTTGGCCCCGGGGCTGCAGCCGCTATCCTGCCGCCCCCAGCCTTTTTGCCGGACTGCGCATGGCGACCATCGCCGAGGCCCTCGCGGCCGCCTTCGACTACCACCGGGCAGGCCGGCTCGCCGAGGCGGAAGTGCTCTACACCCGCATCCTGGACGCCGATCCCGAGGCGGCGGACGCCGCCCACCTGCTGGGCGTGCTGTACGCGCAGGCCGGGCATCCGCAGCCGGCGCTGGCGCTGCTGAAACGCGCCGTGACGCTGCGGCCGGAGGCGGCGAGCCCGAACTCCAACCTCGGCAACGCGTTGCGCGTGCTGGGCCGGACGGAGGCCGCCGTGGCGGCGTACGCGCGCGCCGTACGCCTGGACCCGTTCCTGGCCGACGCGTACGCCAACCGGGCCGGCGCGTTGAAGCACCTGCGCCGGGCGGCGGCGGCGCTGCCGCTGGCCAAGCGCGCGCTGGCTGTGGCGCCGGACCATGCCGAGGCGCTGGTGGCGCTGGCCGAATCGCACGCCGGCGTGGGGCAGGCGGATGCCGGTGCCGCGGCGGCGCGGCGGGCGGCGGCGTTGCGTCCCGATCTGGCGGCGGCGTGGCTGGCGCTGGGCAACGCGGCGGCGGCCGGGCAGCGCTGGGCGGAGGCGGAGGCGGCCTACCGGGCGGCGCTCGACCGCGCGCCCAACCTTGTGGAGGCGCACGAGAACCTCGGCCTCGTGCTCGTCAAGCAGGGGCGGGAGGAGGAGGCGCTGGACCTGCTCGACGCCGCCGGACGGCTGCGGCCGGAACGGCCGCTGTGGCGGGCGCGGGCCACCGCGTTGCTGGCGCTCGGCCGGGCGCGGGACGCGGCGGAGAGCTACGCGCGGGAGATGGAGTTCCACCCCGCCGACGCCGGCCTGCACTGGAATCGCGCCTTCGCGCTGCTGCTGGCCGGCGACATGGCCGAAGGCTGGGAGGAGTTCGAGTGGCGCCGCAACGACGACAACGCCCAGCCGCCCTGGCGCCCCTTCCCGCAACCGACGTGGCGGGGCGAGGACGTACAGGGCCGTACGCTCCTCCTGTACGCCGAGCAGGGGCTGGGCGACACGATCCAGTTCCTGCGCTACGTGCCCATGGTCGCGGCGCGCGGCGCGCGCATCGTGCTGGAGGTGCAGCCGCCACTGCTGCCGCTGCTGGAGGGCTTCCCCGGCGTGGCGCGGGTGATCGGCCGCGGCGAGCCGCTGCCTGACTTCGACCTGGAATGCCCGCTGATGAGCCTGCCGCGCGTCTTCGGCACGCGGGTGGACAGCATTCCGGCCGACGTCCCCTACCTGCGGCCCGATCCGGCGCGGGCGGCGGCGTGGCGGGAGCGCCTGTTGAGACACAACGGGGGGGAGGGGCCGAAGGTCGGGCTGGTGTGGGCGGGCAACCCGCGATTCCAGGCGGACGATTTGCGTTCGCCGCGCCTGAGCGGTTTGCGGGCGGTGCTGGACGTGCCGGGCGTGCGCTGGTTCGGCTTGCAGATGGGCGACGGGCGTCAGGATCTGGAGCGCGTGCCGGTGCCGGATGGCTTCACCGACCTGGGCGGCGCCATCGGCGACTTCGCCGATACGGCGGCCATCATGGCGAACCTGGATCTGGTGGTCAGTTCCTGCACCAGCGTGGCGCATCTGGCCGGCGCGCTGGGCGTGCCGGTGTGGGTGGCGCTGCCCTTCGCCCCGGACTGGCGCTGGCTTCTGGGGCGCGACGACAGCCCCTGGTACCCGACCGCGCGCCTGTTCCGGCAGGAGCGCGTCGGCGACTGGACCGGCGTAGCCCGCCGCATCGCGGCGGCGCTGGCGGAAATGGCGTGAGGTGGGAGGCTTACTCGAACACCGGCACGAAGACCTTGGTTTCCGGGTCGATGACCCACAGCTCGCCGCTGTCAATGTCGAACCACCAGCCGTGGATGTGCAGGTGGCCCTGCACGATGCGCTCGCGCACGAAGGGGAAGGTCATCAGGTTCTCGACCGAGCCGCGCACGGCGGCGCGTTCGACGAGGTGCGGGCAATCCTGCAGGTAGGTGGCGGAACCTGCACCGCCCTCGCCGCAATCGCCGCCGCTGGCGGGGATGAAGCGCTCGCACGCCGACTGGGCGATGGACACCCAGGGGGCGATGAAGTCGCCCGGCGGCGGCTCGCCGGAGTTCAGCCGGATCAGCCCCTGGATGCCGCCGCAGCGGGCATGGCCCAGCACCACGACGTGCCGCACCTCCAGGACCTTCACCGCGTATTCGATGGCCGCCGAGGTGCCGTGGTAGTGCCCGTCCGGCTGGTAGGGCGGCACCAGGTTGGCGACGTTGCGCACGACGAACAGCTCGCCCGGTTCCGCCTGCGTCAGCAGGGCCGGGTCGACGCGGGAATCGGAACAGCCGATCAGCAGCACGTCCGGCTTCTGCCCGTGCTCCGCCAGTTCGCGCATGTTTTCCGGGTTGCGCTCGTAATAGCGGGCCCGGAACCCCTTCACGCCGGCCATCAGGCGGCGGATGGCGTCGTGCTGTGCGCGGTGAGGCATGCGTCCACTCTCCTAGGGGCGATGGTGTGGCGACGGTGACCGACTCTGTTGCTGGGATGTAATACAAAAGCAGCGGTGTTCCAAGCTTGACTCACGTCAAGCTTCCGCCGGCTCCGTCTGGCTCGGCTCGCCCCAGCGGTTCACGATGCCGGCTTCCAGCCCGAAAAGGTCGAGCGCGCGGCCCACCGTATGGTTCACCACGTCGTCCAGGCTCTGCGGCTTGGCGTAGAAGGCGGGGACGGGTGGGGCGACGACGGCGCCCATCTCGGCCAGTTGCGTCATGGTGCGCAGGTGGCCCAAGTGCAGCGGCGTCTCGCGCACCATCAGCACCAGCCGGCGCCGCTCCTTCAGCACCACGTCGGCGGCCCGGGTCAGCAGGCTGGAGGTCACGCCCGTGGCGATCTCGCTCATGGTGCGGATGGAGCAGGGGGCGACGATCATGCCCAGCGTGCGGAAGCTGCCGCTGGCGATGGCGGCGCCGATGTCGGCGGCCGGGTAGTTCACATCGGCCAGCGCACGCACCTGCGCCGGCTTCAGGTCGGTTTCGTGGGCCAGGGTGACTTCGGCCGCACGGCTGATGACGAGGTGGGATTCCACGCCGATTCGGCGTAGGATTTCCAGGAGGCGAACCCCGAGGATCACCCCCGAGGCCCCGCTGATGCCGACGACGATTCGGGGAGGCACGGTCATGCGGGTGATGTAGCGCGCGCTACCCATTTCGTCCAGCGCCGTTCCGCGCCCTTGCCATTCCGCCGATTCAGCAACAATATGACCCGTTCCGAGTCATGCCGGGTAATGTATGACAAACTTCCGATGGAGGGAAACCATGGCTTTTGAGGACCGGATTGAGTCCCTGCGCCTGAAGCATCAGGCGCTGGAGGCCGAACTGAGGCTCGAAAATCAGCGGCCGCATCCGGACGACGCCATCCTCGCGAAGATCAAGAAAGAAAAGCTCCGCCTCAAGGACGAGATGACGCGCCTGGCGCGTGCCTGAATTCCTCGTCCGGAGCAGGAATTTCCGGGTTTCGGAGCCCGACATTGAAAACGGCGTGCCGCGGGACGGCACGCCGTTTTGCTTTCGACGCCTTGTAACGGCCGCCGTCACGCGGATTCGGAATACGGCGCGTCCTCTTCCTCGCCCTCGTCGCCGGCGTAGTCCGCGCCGCCGTCCTCGCGCTCAATCGGGCCGCGGCGGGCGGCGTTGGCCAGCGCCTCCTCCAACTCGCGCTGGCTGCACAGGCCCAGCAGCACCGGGTTGCGCGGCTTGATGTTGGTGGCGTTCCAGTGCGTGCGGTCGCGCACCGCCGAGATGGTCGGCTTGGTGGTGCCGATCAGGCGGCTGACCTGGGCGTCCGACAGCTCCGGATGGTGCTTCAGCAGCCACGCGATGGCGTCCGGCTTGTCGCCGCGCTTGGTGATCGGCGTGTAGCGCGGCCCCTTGGAGCGCGCGGCCGGCTGCGGCAGGTCCGGCACCAGCAGCCTCAGCTTGGCGTTCTGGTCCTTCTCGCAGCGTTCGATCTCGCCTTTGGTGAGCTGGCCGTTGGCGATGGGGTCGAGCCCGACCATGCCCACCGCCACCTCGCCGTCGGCAATCGCCTGCACCTCCAGCGGATGCAGGCCGCAGAAGGCGGCGATCTGCTCGAAGCTCAAGGCAGTGTTCTCGACCAGCCAGACGGCCGTCGCTTTCGGCATCAAGGGCAGTGCCATCGTCCCTCCTGACAACACGACCGGTCACCGTGACGGCGCCGGCCTGTTCCTTCCACAGTTCCGTGCTCCCCCCTCCATATGGGAGGAAAGCCGGTTGTTGTAAGCACGCTGACGCACGCGGCCGGGGTTCCGGACCCGGTCGCCTGCGCAACGTTCCTGAATAGCTTTACCAAGCTACCCAGGTCCGCCGCAAAGGGGAAGAGCGAACACCACCAAGATTGCGCGGAACGATTGTCGCGGCCGAAGCCGGCCGGGGCTATTCCTCCACCGTCAGCACGATCTTGCCGATGTGCGTGCTGGATTCCATCAGCGCGTGCGCGTCGGCGGCCCGGGCCAGCGGGAAGGTCTTGTGGATCACCGGCTTGATGCGCCCCTCGCCGATCAGCGGCCAGACCTTCTCGCGCAGGGCCGCGGCGATGCGCCCCTTCTCCTCGACCGAACGGGCGCGCAGCGTGGAGCCGGTGAGCGTCAGGCGCTTGGTCATCACGGGGAAGAAGTTCAGCGACACCTTCGGCCCGTGCAGGAAGGCGATGGAGACGTGGCGGCCATCGGGGGCCATGATCTCGATGTCGCGGGCGATGTAGTCGCCGCCGACCATGTCCAGCACCACGTCGACGCCGCGCCCGCCGGTCGCCTCCTTGATGACGGCGACGAAGTCCTCCGTCTTGTAGTCGATGGCGCGGTCGGCGCCCAGCTCCTCGCACGCCCGGCACTTGTCGGCGCTGCCGGCGGTGACGAAGACGCGCGCACCGAACGCCTTGGCCAGCTGGATGGCCGTGGTGCCGATGCCGCTGGACCCGCCGTGCACCAGAAGCGTCTCGCCGGGCCGCAGCGCGCCGCGCTCGAACACGTTGGTCCACACGGTGAAGAAGGTCTCCGGCACGGCGGCGGCCTCCACCATGCTCAACCCCTTCGGGACGGGCAGCAGCTGCGGCGCGGGGACGGTGCAGTACTGGGCGTAGCCGCCGCCGGCGACCAGGGCGCAGACCTTGTCGTCTGCTCCCCAGTCCATGACGCCCTCGCCGATGGCGACGACGCGGCCGGCGATCTCCAGCCCCGGCAGGTCGGACGCGCCCGGCGGCGGGTCGTAGCGGCCCTGGCGCTGCAGCATGTCCGGCCGGTTGACACCGGCGGCCTCGACCGCGACCAGCACCTCGCCGGGGCCGGGGATGGGGGCCGGGCGCTCTGTGGCGCGCAGCACCTCGGGGCCGCCGGGCTGGCTGATCTCGACGCAGGTCATGGTGTCAGGCAGGGCGATTCCCATGGCTTTCCCCTTCTCCGTGTGGCCGGCAAAAGGTAGAACTGGCGGATGATCCTGGCAAGCCGCGCCGGGATGCGATGCCGGAATGTGGAAAAGGAGGCCGCCCATGGTTTTCGACGACCTGGAACCGCGCAAGCAGAAGCCGGCGCCGAAGGACCTGACCACGCTGTCCGTGGCGGAGCTGAACGACTACATCGCCGAACTGGAGGCGGAAATCGCCCGCGCCCGCGGCTTCATCGACGCCAAGCAGGCGCACAAGAGCGCGGCCGAGGCGTTTTTCAAGAAGTAGGGCAGGAAAAGCCCTCCCCCACGACGCGGGGGAGGGCATGGATGGCGGCGGTTCAGAAACTTTACCGTTCCGGCCCGACCACGTCGCGGTAGCAGTGCCAGGACGCCAGGCCGATCAGCGGGAAGGCCAGCACAAGGCCGATGAAGGCGAAGCTGAGGCCCGACGCGGTGAACAGCGCGATCAGCGCCGCCCACACCAGCATGGCGCGCCAGTTCTCCTGCACGGCGGCGACGCTGGTCGCCATGGCGGTGAAGACGTCGGTGTCGCGGTCCAGCAGCATGGGCAGGGCCACCACGCTGATCGAGAACACCACCGCCGCGATCACGCCGCCGATCAGGCTGCCGGTCAGCAGGAAGGGGATCGTCTGCTGCGAGAAGAAGATGCGGTCGACCAGCTGGTCGAAGGCCGGCGGCTGGGACGAGAAGAACAGCGCGAAGACCAGGAAGGCCACGCGGATCCACGCCAGCAGCGCCAGCATCAGCACCAGCCCGATGGTGGCGATCTGCGTGGCGTTGCGGCGGTAGGCGCCGATCACCGCCAGCAGGGTGACGCGCTCGCCGCGCTCCAGCAGGCGGGCGGTCTCGTAAAGGCCGACGGCGAGCACCGGCCCCATCAGCATGAAACCGGCCGCCATCGGCAGCACCAGGTACTGCATCTCGGCCATCGACAGCCCGGCCACCAGCAGGAAGCTGGAGACCACGGCCAGCAGCCCGTAGACGAGGCTGACGGTGGGCGCCGCCCACAGGTCCTGCCAGCCGCGCGCCAGCCAGACCCAGGGCCGGTCGGTGTCGATGCGGCGGATGTGGGGCAGCGTGGAGGTGGAATGTTGTTCCGCCGTGTGGCGGTGCGTGGTGACGTCGACCATGGCGCCAACTCCCCCGTGCAATGAGGAACCTCTCGTTGGCGTCAAGGTATCAAAATGTCGCAGGGTTCGCCAGATTGTCAGTCGTGCTGATGATCGGAATTGCCTTTTGTCATCAAAGACATCACGCAAGATAGGGGTATATGCGCTTGGTATGGCGTCCGGCTTAGGACGGGTCGTCGCGCTTCTTGCCCTCCAGGTCGCGGGCGGCGCGCTCGCGCTCCAGGCGCTCGGCCGTCTTCTCGGCCTTGGTGCGGCCGTGGCGGATTCGGTTTTCCTCGGCCTCCTTGGCGCGGCGGGTGCGTTCCTGCTGCTTGCGGAAGCGGTTGAGGTTGACGACATCGCCCATGCGAATTCTCCTGGACACCCCGGCGGGCGTGACGGTCCGGATCCGGCATCTTTTTTCGGCCGCGCCCGCGCTTTGCCGTGGGAATGCCCGAATTGCTTGTCTCTTCTGGCGCGGGTAGCTTAGCGGAAGTCGGCGCGGGCGAGAAGCGCGCGCCCCCTGCGTACTCTCGACGTCCGTGTTCTCTGAAGGGCCGTTACCGGCGGTGGACCACCCGTGAAGAAGATCCTGATCGCCGTTCTGGTCGTCGTTCTCCTGCTGCTGGGCGCCGTTCTGGTGGTGCCGGCGCTGGTCGACTGGAACGCCTACAAGGACGAGATCGCCGCCCGAGTCGGCGCGGCGACCGGCCGGCCGGTGAGCATCGCCGGCGACATCCGGCTGTCGCTGCTGCCCACCCCGGCGCTCAGCCTGCGCGACGCGCGCGTCGCCAGCCTGCCGGGGGCCGCCGAACCGGACATGATCCGCGTCAGGGAACTGGACGTCCGGGTGGCGTTTCCCGCCCTGCTGCGCGGCCATGTGGAGGTGCAGAGCGTCGCGCTGATCGAGCCGGTGCTGGTGTACGAGGTGCTGCCGGACGGCCGTTCCACCTGGGACTTCGCGCGCGGCACCGGCGGCGACGCGGCGTCCGGCGGCGACGGCGGCGGCTTCGGCTCCTCCGTCAGCTTCGAACAGGTTACGGTGCGCAACGGCACGCTGGTCTACCGCGACGCCGCCGCCGGCCGGGCCGAGCGGATGGAGAAGGTGGACGCCCGCATTGTCGCCGGCAGCCTCGGCGGGCCGTTCCAGGTGCAGGGCACCTTCGTGACGCGCGGCGTCGCCCTGCGCGGCGACCTGACGTCGGGGCGCTTCACCGACGGGGCGGCGGTGCCGCTGCGCGTCTCCGTCTCCCTGCCGGACACGGATGCGGCGCTGCGCTTCGCCGGCATCATCAGCACCACGGGAAGCAATGGCGCCGCCGGGCCGCGCGCCCAGGGCGACCTGCGCGCCGAAGGCAGCGACCTGGGCGCCGTCCTGGCGATGCTGCGCGGCGAGGCGCCGGCGCCGGGGCCGCTCGCCCAGCCCTTCTCCTGGCGCACGGCCATCGACGTGTCGGCCGCCGGCGCCGGCTTCGGCGGGCTGGAAGTGCAGGTGGGCGAGACGCGCGCCACCGGCAGCGCCGCGCTGCGCGCCGGGGCGCCGCACGCGGTGGAGGCCAAGCTGGCGCTCAACCGCCTGGACCTGGACACCTGGATGCAGCGCGTCGCCGCCGCGGCGCCGCGGCCGGCGGCGAACGGACGCGCCGCCGCCGCGCCGGCCGCGCCGCGCGCCGATGGCTTCGCGCTGCCCGCCGGGGTGACGGGCCGCTTCGAGCTGGCGGTGGACGCCATCACCTACAACGGCGGGCTGATCCGCCAGGGCCGGCTGGAAGCGGCGCTCGACAACGGCCGGCTGAACGTCGACCGGGTGAGCGCGCTGCTGCCCGGCGGCTCCGACGTGGTCGCCACCGGCGCGCTGGCGGCGGCGAACGGCCAGCCGGCGGTGGACCTGCGGCTGGAGGCCAACGCCGACGACCTGCGCAGCCTGCTCGACTGGCTGAAGGTCGACGTGCGCGCGGTGCCGGCCGACCGCCTGCGCAAGGCGTCGCTGCGCGCCCAGGTGCAGGGCCGGCCGGAGCGGGTGGAGGTGACCGGCATCGACCTGCGCGTCGACACCGCGCGCGCCACCGGCGGCGTCGCCTACGTCGACCGTGGCCGGCCGGCCTACGGCATCCGCCTGGACGTCGACAACCTGAACGTGGACGCCTACCTGCCGCCGCCGTCCGACGCTCCGGCGCCGGCCGGCGCCGGCGGCGCCAACGGCGGCAAGGACGGCCCGGTGCCGCCGGCGGTCGCCCGCCTGCTGCGCGACGTGGACGGCACGGTGGAACTGGCCGTCGGCTCGCTGCTCTGGCGTGGCGTGCCGGCGCAGGGGCTGCGCGTGGACGCCAGCGCCGCCAACGGCGCGCTCACGTTGCGCGAGGTGCGGGTGGCCGACGTGGGCGGCGTGGCGGCGCAGCTGTCGGGGCAGGTCGGCAGCCTGGCGCCGCTGCGCAACGCGCATGTCGCGCTGTCGGCCGAAGCCGCCTCGCTGGCCGGGCTGACGCGCCTGGTCCCCTGGCCGGCCGGTGCCCCGGCGCCGGAGAAGTTCGGCGCGGTCAAGGCGCAGGGCCGGCTGGCCGGCGACCTCGACAAGCTGGCCGTGGAGCTGTCGGCGGACGCCGTCGGCGGCACGCTGGAGGCCGGCGGCACGCTGGCCAACCTGCAGGGCGCCGTCGCCACCGACCTGAAGGTGCGCGCCACGCACCCGGAAATGGCGCGGCTCGCCGCCCTGTTCGGCAAGGCGGACGCCGGCCCGGTGGGCGCCCTCGACCTCTATTCGGAAGTGTCGGTGACGCCGCGCGCGGTGGCGCTGTCCGCCATGCAGGGCACGGTCGCCGGCATGCCGGTGCGGGGCAAGGCGCGGGTCGACCTGGGCGGCCCGCGGCCGCGCGTGCAGGCCGACGTGCAGACCGGCGACCTCGACGCCGACCGCCTGCTGGCCGGCCCGGCCGCCGCCGGCAAGGGCGGGGCCGGCGGTGCGCCGGGCGGCAATGCTCCCGCCGGTGGCGCGGCGGGCGGGGGCGACTCTCTCGACCTCGGCTGGATGCCGTCCTTCGACGGGCGGCTGGGGCTGACCTCCTCGGCGTTGATCGCGCAGGGAACGCGCATCGACAACCCGGCCATGCGGCTGATCCTGGCCGACGGCGTGCTGACGCTGGAGCAGTTCGACGGCGGCGTGCTGGGCGGGCAGATCGGCGCCACCGGCCGCCTCGCCGCCCCCGCCGGCCGCGCGCCGGAGGCGGAGCTGAACCTGACCGTGGTGAAGGCCAAGCTGGCGCAGGCGTTCTCCGGCGGCACGCTGGACGTGGCGAGCGGCACGCTGGACCTCGACGCCGAACTGCGCACGTCGGGTGCCGGCAAGACCGCCATGCTGCAAGCACTGTCCGGCACCGCCCGGCTGGCCGGGCGCGACGGCGCCGTGCGCGGCTTCGACATGGGCGCCCTGGCCGAGCGGCTGGGCCGCCTGGACCGTCCGCAGGACGCGCTGGAGGCGGTGCTGCGCGGTCTTCAGGGCGGCGAGACGCGCTTCTCGCGCCTGGACGGCACCTTCGCGGTGGAGCGCGGCGTGGCCACCACGCAGGACCTGCGCCTGATCTCCGACGCCGGGCAGGCGACGGCGCAGGGGCAGGTCAACCTGCCGGCCGAGACCATGGACATGCGCGTGCGCATCCAGGCCAAGGGCGACCTGCCGCCGGTCGCCGTGCGCATGACCGGCCCCATCGACAAGCCGACGCGCGCCTTCGAGATGCAGGAGGTGCAGGAGTTCCTGGCGCGCCGCGCCGCCTCCGGCATCCTGAAGCAGGCGGTGCCGGACCTGCCGATCCCGGTGCCCGTCCCCGGCACCTCCGGCGGTGCGCGCCCGACGCCCCCGCAGGACGTGATCCGCGGCCTGATCGAGGACCTGCGCCCGCGGTGAGCGAGGGGTTTGGGATGACAAACGGGTGAAGTCCCGGCATCTTGCACGGGTTTCGCAGGTGCGTAAGACGAAGAGCAGGGAGGAATCATGCTGAAGGGCAAGGTCGCGGTCGTCACCGGTTCGACGAGCGGCATCGGGCTTGGCATCGCGCGGGCGCTGGCCGGGCAGGGGGCGAACGTCGTCCTCAACGGCTTCGGCGACGCGGGCGAGATCGAGCGCCTGCGCAGCGGCCTGGAGGCCGAATTCGGCGTGCGCGCCGCCTACCACGGCGCCGACCTGTCCAAGGCGGAGGAGATCGAGGCGCTGGTGGCGCACGCCGAATCCACGCTCGGCCCCGTCGACGTGCTGGTCAACAACGCCGG
Organism: Azospirillum sp.; assembly: GCF_035627195.1. Taxonomy (GTDB): domain Bacteria; phylum Pseudomonadota; class Alphaproteobacteria; order Azospirillales; family Azospirillaceae; genus Azospirillum. Next base: position 7,523 of record NZ_DASPMG010000447.1, on the reverse strand, counting down.
CATCCAGCACGTGGCGAGCATCGAGGACTTCCCGGTCGAGCGCTGGGACGCGGTGATCGCCATCAACCTGACGGCGGTCTTCCATGGCTCGCGGCTGGTGCTGCGCGGCATGAAGGAGCGCGGCTGGGGCCGCATCATCAACATCGCCTCGGCGCACGGGCTGGTCGCGTCGGTGCAGAAGTCGGCCTACGTGGCGGCCAAGCACGGCGTCGTCGGTCTCACCAAGGTCACGGCGCTGGAGACGGCGGGCACGGGTGTCACCTGCAACGCCATCTGCCCGGGCTGGGTGCTGACGCCGCTGGTGCAGAAGCAGATCGACGCGCTGGCCGCGTCCAAGGGCCTGTCGCCGGACGCCGCGCGGGCCGAGTTGCTGGGCGCCAAGCAGCCCTCGGGGCAGTTCGTGACGCCCGACCAACTGGGCGCGCTGGCGGTCTTCCTGTGCTCCGACGCGGCGGCGCAGATGACGGGTGCCGCGCTGCCCATGGACGGTGCCTGGACGGCGCAGTGACGTGATTCGGGGCGGCGCTTGGCTTTGGTCAAGAGCCGCCCCGTTCGTGCGCGCTAGGCTGCCCCGGTCCGCAGTCCTGGAGAGAGCCATGCGCACGCGTTTCGCCGCCCTTCTGATCGCCGGCCTGATGGCCGTTCCTGCCGCCACCGCCACCGTTGCGTACGCCGACACGGCGTCGCAGTCGGTCGTCGGCATCCTGATGCTGGGAGAGGGGACCATCGCCGGCACCGTCAAGCGCGTCGGCAAGACGTGGTTCGCGCTCAGCGACGGCCAGCAGCAGATCGACGTCAGCGCCAAGGGCTGGGACCTGTCCGGCCTCAACGAGGGCGACCGCGTGACCGTCACCGGCACCGTCAAATACAGCGCCATAAAGCCTGCCCGGATCGTGCGGGCGGACGGGTCGGAAGTGGTGAAGCGGTAGAGCCGCCGCGTCAGCCGCCGCCCGCGCGCTCGCTTTCCAGCGAGCGGACGATGTGCTCGGCCAGGCGCTCCGCCGCCTTCGGCAGCGGGCCGGGGGCGCGGTAGAGCGCGATCTCCGTGTCGGCGAGGTCGGGCAGGCCGAACTCCGCGCCGACGATGTGGAAGCCGGCGCCGACCATCTCCTTGGGCAGGATCGTGGTGCCCAATCCCGCCCGCACGGCCGCCTGGATGCCCGCCACGCTGGGGCTGGTGTAGGCGACGCGCCATGCCCGGCCGCAGCCGTCCAGCGCGTCGATGGCGCGCTTGCGGTAGATGTCCGGATAGGGGGCGAGAACCAGCGGAATGGGTTCAAGCGGATCCAGGACCAGCCGGTCCGACGCCGCCCACACCAGCGGTTCGCGCCACACCTTGATGCCGCCCCCGCCGCCCTGCGGCTCGCGCTTGCAGAGCACGAGATCATACTCGCCCTTGGAAAAGCCATCGAGGAGGTTGACGGTGAAGTCGCAGTTCACCTCCAGCGCCACCCGCGGGTGGGCGCGCGCGAAGCGCCAGAGCACGTCGGGCAGGTGGACGGAGGCGAAATCCTCCGGCGTGCCGAGACGCACCCGGCCGTCGACGTCCGGTTCCATCAGGCGGGCGCACGCCTCGTCCGCCATCATCAGCATGCGCCGGCTGTAGGCCAAAAGGATCTCGCCCTCGGGCGTCAGGGCGAAGCCGCGCCCCTCGCGCTCGAACACGCGCTTGCCCAGCCCGTCCTCCAGCCGCTTGATCTGCAGGCTGATGGTGGACTGCGTGCGTCCCAGCCGCTCGGCGGCCCGTGTGAAGCCGCCGCAGTCGACGATGGTGACGAGCGTGCGCAGAAGGTCGAGATCGAATGGTGGCGGTGTCGGCATCGCCCCTCCCCGTGCGGCGATCGTATCAGCCGGCCACCGCGCGAGCGAGCGCGGCGTACAGCGGGATGCCCACCATGATGTTGAAGGGAAAGGTGATGCCCAGGCACAGCGGCAGCGACAGGCCGGTGTCGGCGGTCGGCAGGGCATGCCGGATGGCGGCCGGCACGGCGATGTAGGAGGCGCTGGCGCACAGCGTCGCCAGCAGCGTCGCGTCACCCAGCCCGAGCCCCAGCGCGCGCGCCGTCGCCAGCCCGATGCCGCAACCAACCAGGGGCATGGCCACGCCGAACAGGATCAGCCGCGCGCTGAGCCCCATCGCCTCGCGCAGGCGGGCCGCCGCCAGATAGCCCATCTCCAGCAGGAACAGGCTGAGCACGCCGTCCCACGGGGCGACGAACAGGCCGGCCAGCCGGTCCAGCCCCGGCTTGCCGATGGTCATCCCGATGAGCAGCGCCCCGGCCAGCAGCAGGACCGAGCCGTTGAGCGCCGCGTCGCGGACGGCGTTCCGCAGCGTCCCCATGCCGGACGGCCCAGGCACCCGGACCACGCCGGCCCCACCCGCCGTCAGGCCGACCGAGGCGACGGCGCCCGTGGCGCCGGCCAGCACCAGGCCGGTGACGATGGCCGGCCCCTCCATCACCGCCAGCGCCGCGACCATGTGGCCGCTGAAGGGAATGCCCTGGCTGTCCAGCAGCTTGGTCGCGGCGATGAAGGTGACGAGGCTGACCGACCCGAAGTGCGCGGCGATGGCCGCCGCGTTCACCCGGTCCAGCCCGGCGGCCGCGCGCAGCATGCCGAAGGCGAGGACCGGCATGGTCAGGCTGAGGCCGGCGGCGGCCAGCAGCACCGGCATGACCTCGCCCGTCGGGGCGCCGGCCAGCGCCACGCCGCCCTTCAGCCCGATGGCAACCAGGAGGTAGGCGGCGAGCGCCTTGCCGAACCCTTCGGGAATGGGAATGCGCGTTCCCGCCAAGGCGATCACCACGCCAAGGCCGAAGAACAGGATCGGCGGTGAAAGCAGTGTGTCCAGCGCCGTCGCCGGCAGCAGCATGTCCATTCCCGGTCTCCGTCACGATGCCGCCGTCAGGCGTTCAGCGGCGGGACTATGATGGCCGTGCCGGAAAACGGGAAATTGAAAGACGAAACGCCATCCATTGAGATTTTCAATGGATGGCGTTCGGAGGGATGGAGGTTGCTTACGCCGCCCGCACCTTGTCGAGGAAGCCGCGCACCTCGCCGCGCAGGCGGTCGGCCTGGGTGGCGAGTTCGCGCGACGCGCGCAGCACCGCGTCGGCCGCGGTGCCGGTCTTGCCGGCGGCGGTGGTCACCTCGGCGATGTTGCGCATCACCTCCTGCGTGCCGGCGGCGGCCTGGTGCACGTTGGCGGCGATCTCCCGCGTCGCCGAGCCCTGCTGCTCCATGGCCTCGGCGATGCCGGTCACCGTGTGGCTGATGGTGCCGACGGCGTCGGAGATGCTGCGGATGGCATCCACCGTCTCGCCGGTCGCCGCCTGGATCTGGGCGATCTGCGCGGTGATCTCGTCGGTGGCCTTGGCGGTCTGCCCGGCGAGGTTCTTCACCTCCGTCGCCACCACGGCGAAGCCCTTGCCGGCCTCGCCCGCGCGGGCCGCCTCGATGGTGGCGTTCAGCGCCAGCAGGTTGGTCTGCTCGGCGATCTCGCCGATCAGCACCACCACCTGCCCGATGCGCTGGGCGGCCTCGGCCAGACCCTCCACCGTGAGGTTGGTCTTCTGCGCCTTGCCGGCGGCGTCCACCGCCGCCTGCGAGGAGGCGGTGAGCTGGCGCGAGATCTCGGCGATGGAGGCCGACAGCTCCTCGGCGGCGGCGGCCACGGTCTGCACGTTGGCGGTGGCGTGCTCGGACGCGGAGGCCACGGCCGACGACTTGGCGGAGGTCAGCGCCGCGTCGGACGACATCTCCTGCGCGTCCTGCGCCATGTGGCCGGCGGCGTCGGTCAGCGTCTGCACCACGCCGCTGACCGCCTGCTCGAAGCCGTTGGCGAACTCGTTCATGGTGCGGCGGCGGTCGGCGTCGATCTGCCGGCGCATGACCTCGCGCTCCTCCTCCATGCGCCGCATCTCCAGCGCGTTCTCCTTGAAGACGGTCAGCGCCTCGGCCATGTGGCGCAGCTCGTCCTTGCGGTCGGAACCCGGGATGTCGACGGACAGGTCGCCCTCGGCCAGCCGGTCCATGGCGCCGGTCATGGCGTGCAGCGGCACGGTGATGGCGCGGTCGATGACCCAGGCCAGCGCCACGCCCAGGCCCAGCGCCACGACGGCGCCGATCATGATGAACATGCCCGCCCGCGCGCGGCCGGATTCGCGGTCGTCGCGCTGCATGGCGACGAGGCGGGCGACCTGATCGCTCACCGCGCCGGCCGCCTTCGCCATGGCGGTGGAGGCGGCGCGCTGGGTGTCCGTGGCGGCGACGAGGGCGCCGAACTCCTTGTCGTAGGCCGATGCGGCGGCGGTGATGGAGGCGACCAGCGCCTTGCCCTCCGCGTCCACCAGCAGCGGCCCGGCCTCGCCGACGATGGCCTGTGCCTCCTTGACGGCGGCGTGCACGGCGGTGCGGGCGGCGTCGCCCCCCTTCAGGCGGTAGTCGCGCTCGCCCAGCATGGCGGCCTGCGCCGACTGGATCAGGCGCATGGCGAGGCCGCGCAGCAGGATCGCCTCGTTCACCTCGCTCTGGGCGAAGCTGGCGGCCTCCTGCAGGGCGGTCGCCACGTTGACCTGGTTCTCCTGCATCTCGTGGGCGAGCTTCTGGATCTCCTGTGCCTGCCGGTCCAGCACGATGACGCGGGCCTGGAAGGTCTCGGCGTCCTCGCCGGCGGCGGGACGGCCCTGCTCGGCGAAGGTGTCGCGGTAGGCGCGGACGGAGGCGACGATCTGCTCCGCCAGCTCCTCGTCGTTGGTGCCGGCGACATCGGTCTGCAAGGCCTCCGCCACGCTCAGCAGCCCGCCGATGGCGTCGTTGGTGGCGGCGATGGCGGAGCGGCCGCGGGTGCGCGCGAACTCGCCCTGCAGGCGGCGCGCCTCCATCACAGCCTGGATCAGGCGGTCGGCGCGGTCGGCGGTGTCGCGGCTGTGGCGGGCGGCGGCGTTGGCGTCGTTGAGGCTGACCATGTTCTGGTCGTAGCGCTCGGCCTGCTGCTTGCCGATTTTGGCGGCCTGCTCGCGCAGCTCGCTGGCGCGCCCGGCCATGCTCTGGGTGCGGTTGCGCGCCTCGGCGTCCTGCGCCACGAAGTTGGCGAAGGCGGTGCGGTACCCCTCGATGCCCGACAGGATGTCGTCGACCAGCGTCAGCCCCGCCGCGTCGTCCAGCGCCAGACGGGTCTCCTGCGCCTCCGCGCGCAGCGCGTCGAGCATGCCGGGCACGGCGCGGGCGGCCTGCTCCTCGCGCTCGATCACGAAGCGCGCCTCTTCCAGGCGGACGTTCTTCAGGCGGGCGTCGAGATCCGCCGTGTGCGCGGCGACGTCGACCCGGCCGGCGTAGGTGCGCAGGCTGTTCCAGCCGACGAAGGCAACCGCCAGGGTGAGCAGCAGCACCGTGGCGAAGCCGAGTGCGATGCGCGTACCGATGTTCATAGGACCGAGGCTCCCTGGAATCCGCCTTATTCCCTGTTGCGGATTATTAGAAACCATACTCCTTAATTTCCGGTAGCGCCCACGACGCAACGTCGCATGTCCGAAAGATAACAGGGGCCTAGAAGCGGTCGGCCATCCACGGCCGCGGCCCGGCGAACACAAGGGCGGCCATGGCCAGCGCGGCGTCGCCGCCGTCCAGCCCGCCGGTGCGCCGCAACGCCGCAGGGGCAAGATGTCCGCTGAACAGCGGCGCCAGCGCCGCCACGGACAGCGTCAGGTCGGCCGGTTCCTCGCCGGACAGCCGCTCGACCCGGCCCTCGCCCCCGGCGACGGTCAGGCGGAAGCGGCCGTGGTTGGCGGCCAGCACCGGATCGCCGACGTCCAGCACCAGCGTCGCCTCCAGCCCCGCCGGGTAGCCGCGCGCCTCCAGCGCCGCCGCGACGTCGACGACGCGCAGCAGCCACTCGTCCCACTCCGCCACGCCGGCCCCGGAGTCGCGGGCGAGGTGGACTAGTAGGTCGTCCGGCCCGCCCGGCCACGTCACCGTGTCCACCAGCCCGCGATAGCCGGCCAGGAAGCCCAGGATCGGCCGCGCCGCGCGGCGGCCGGGCACGCACAGGTCGACGGCCGCCAGCCTGCCGCCGCGCGGCGGCAGCACGGCCACGTATCCCTCCGGCCCGCCGGGGCCGGGCACCAGGAAGACGTCGGCCGGCCCCTCGTCACCGGGGCGCAGCAGCATGGTCCACATCGCCTCCGTGCGCTCCGCCATGCCGTTGGCGGCCGGTGCCTCGCGCCGCCGCAGGGCCGCGAGCAGGTCGGCGTCCAGCGGGTCCATGCGCACCAGCGGCGCTTCCGCGCCGCCGACGGCCAGCGCGTCAGGTGGCGCGCGCCACGTGAAGGCCGATCCGGCGCGCGCGAACCCCAGCTTTGCGTACAGCGGCACGGTGGCGGAGTAGAGCACGCACAGCGCGGCGCCGCCGGCCCGCGCCTCCTCCAGCACGCTGGTGACCAGCGCGGTGGCGGCCCCGCGCCCGCGCGCGGCGGGGTCGGTGGTCACCTGGTTGACGGCAAGGGACGGCACGCGCCGGCCGCCGAACCATTGGTCCATCGCCCAGACGGCGCCGCTGGCCACCGGCCGCCCGTTGCGCACCAGCACGCGGAAGGCGTGGTCGCCCAGCAGGTCGCGGAATCCCTCCACGTCCTCGGCCGGTATGCCGAAGCCGTGCCGCACGAGATGGGCGAGCGCCTGGGCGTCAGCGGGCGCGAAGGGGCGATAGCCGGGATCGGCGGGCATGGGGAGGTCTTTCATTCTGGGGAGCGTGTTGCCCCCTCCCTAACCCTCCCCCGCGTTGCGGTGGAGGGAACTCCGCCGCTTCGGCACAAACCCTCCACCTCGAAGAGGGGGAGGGTGGCTGAGCTTTAGCGAAGCCGGGCGGGGGCAATTCGTCGCTACGGCCTCACCCCGCGTTCAGCGCCTTGGCCTGTTCGCGCAGGACGAACTTCTGGATCTTGCCGGTCGAGGTCTTGGGCAGCGGGCTGAAGACCACCGTCCTCGGGCACTTGAAGTGCGCGAGGTGCTGGCGGCACCAGTCGATGATCTCCTTCTCCGTCACGTTCGCCCCGTCCTTCAGCGTGACGAAGGCGCAGGGCGTCTCGCCCCACTTCTCGTCGGGGCGGGCGACGACGGCGGCCTCCAGCACCTGGGGATGGCGGTACAGCACGCCCTCCACCTCGATGGTCGAGATGTTCTCGCCGCCCGAAATGATGATGTCCTTCGAGCGGTCCTTCAGCTCGATGTAGCCGTCGGGGTGCAGCACGCCCAGGTCGCCGGTGTGGAACCAGCCGCCGGCGAAGCATTCCTCCGTCGCGCGCGGGTTCTTCAGGTAACCTTTCATCACCGTGTTGCCGCGCATCATCACCTCGCCCAGGGTCTGGCCGTCGGCGGGGACGATCTCCATGGTGGCCGGGTTCATCACTGTCAGCCCCTCCAGCGTCACGTAGTTGACGCCCTGGCGGGCCTTCAGGCGGGCGCGCTCGTCCAGCGGCAGCTCGTTCCACTCGTCGTGCCAGGCGCAGATGGTGACCGGGCCGTAC
>NZ_DASPMG010000446.1:0-9321 GCF_035627195.1 Azospirillum sp. | reverse complement strand
GCCCGGCGTCCGCATGGTTGCGGCGCGCGTTGGCGGTGCGCCCGGATGACGGCCGCGCGCGCCGGGCGCTCGCCGCCGCCGCGCCCTGACGCACACCCGCCGGCGGCGCTACGTCCCGGCCGGATCGGCATCCGCCGCCAGGGCGTCCACCGCCCGCGACAGGCACCCCCGCAATCCGGGCAGCAGGGCGCGCAATTCCTCCCCCGGCCCGCCGCGCGCCGCCTCCTCGATCCGCGCGAAGGCTGCGGCGAGTTCGGCCGCATCCACCGGCGCGCACGCCGCCTTGCCGTAGTGCGCCATCAGCCGGACCGTCGCCGTGTCCCCGGCGACCACCGCCGCCTCGATCGACGCCACGCAGCGCTCCACCTCGCGCAGGATTCCGGCGGCGGCGCGGTCCGGTGGCGGCGGTGATGACGGTGGCGGCGGCACGGCATCCGACGGCAGCCAGCGTTCCAGCATCGCGCGCAGCGCTTGCAGCGTGAACGGCTTCTCCAGGCAGTCGTCCATGCCCGCCTCGCGGCAGCGCTGGAGATCCTCGTCCATCACGCTGGCGGTGACGGCGATGACCGGCACCCGACGGCCGCCGGCTTCCATGGCGCGGATGCGGCGGGTGGCCTCGAATCCGTCCAGCACCGGCATGTGGGCGTCCATGAGGATGATGTCGTAGGATCCCCGCTCGAACGCCGCCACCGCCTGCCGCCCGTCGGCGACCAGATCCGCCGGATGGCCCAGTGCGGCAAGGCTGCGGCGCAGCAGTTCGCGGTTGATCTCGTTGTCTTCGGCCACCAGCGCGCGGCCGGCCCGCGGCCGCACCGGCGCCGCGCGCACCTCGACCTCCGCGCCGCCGCCGGCCGACGGCGGCGCCAGCAGCCGGCCCATGGCGTCGGCCAGGTCGGAAATGCGGATCGGCTCGCCCACCGTTTCCTCCGCGGCACCCGCCGCGGTCACGTCCGTCCGGCCGGCCAGCAGCAGCGGGACGCGCCCGCGCAGCAGCGCCAGCGCGGCGGTCGCCAGCAGGTGGCCCCGCCCGTGCCCTGCGCCGTCGTCGGCGTGGACGATGGCCAGATCGCAGCCGCCCGCCGGCTCCCCGGCCTTCAGCGCGGCGGTGAGCGCGCGGTGGTCGCGGACGACCGACGCCCGAACCCCTAGAAAGTCCAGCGCCTGCGTCAGCTGCCCCTCCACCGCCGCGTCGGCCGCCACCACCAGCGCGCGCCGCGCGGCCAGCGGCCCGGCGCCGGCATCCTCCCCCAAATCCTTTGCCAGATCCTTTGCCAGTTCCACCGTGAACCAGAAGGTGGAGCCGGCGCCGGGGGCGCTGTCGACGCCGACGGTGCCGCCCATCATCGTCACCAGCTGCTTGCTGATGGTCAGGCCAAGGCCGCTGCCCCCGTACCGGCGCGTCAGGGAATCGTCGGCCTGCACGAAGGCGGCGAAGATCCGGCTGCGCATCGGCTCGTCGATGCCGATGCCGGTGTCCGACACCTGGATGCGCAGCACCGCCCGGTCGCCCCGGTCCTCGATCAGCGCCGCGTGCATCTGCACCGCCCCGCTCTCGGTGAACTTCACGGCGTTGGACAGCAGGTTGCCGATCACCTGGCGCAGGCGCAGCGCGTCGCCCCGCACGTGGCGCGGCAGGCCCGGCCCGAACTCGCACGACAGCGACAGCCCCTTCTTGCGCGCCGTGCCCCGGAACAGTTCCGCCGTGTCCTCCAGGAACCGCCAGAGGTCGATGCGCGACACCGTCAGCGTCAGCCGCCCGGCCTCGATCTTCGAGAAGTCCAGCACGTCGTTGATGATGTCCATCAGCGACAGCGCCGAATCATGGGCGATGGCGGCCAGACGCCGCTGCTCGGCGCTCAGGTCCTCGCCTTGCAGCAGTTCCAGCATGCCCAGCACGCCGTTCATGGGCGTGCGGATCTCGTGGCTCATGTTGGCGACGAAGCGCGATTTCGCCCGGTTGGCCACCTCGGCCGCGTCCTTGGCGGCGCGCAGCTCGGCCATGGTCGCCTCCAGGCGGGCGTTGTGCTCCTCCAGGCTGCGCGTGCGTTCCGACACCGCCTCGGCGATGAAGCGGAACATCAGCTTCTGCATGGCGGCGAACAGGACGGCGGCCACGGCGGCCCCGATGGCGAAGGCGATCAGCGCGTTCAGCGCCACCGGCCGCAGGCTCAGCGTCAGCTCGACCCGGCCGACCGGGGTGCGGCCGTCCACCACGGTGGCGCGCCGCGTCAGCGTCGGCCACGGCTGCGGCCCGCCGATCTCGACCACCGGCCTGCCCGTCGAATCGAACAGCACCTCGCGGTAGGAACTCTCCGACAGCGGCTGGAAGGTCAGCACGTCGCGCAGCCGCTCGCGCAGAAATGGCCAGTGGTCGGGGTAGGTGACGACCATCTGCGACGCCGCGTCGGCCGAAAAATCGACGTGCGCGTCCAGCCGCGTCGCCGTCTCGACGTAGCCGACGTAATAGACGCTGGCCGGGAAGGCGACCGCGATGACCACCGCCACCCCGCTCAGAACCCACAGCAGCACCCCCCTCAGCCGGCGGGCGCGGCGGACGAAGGGTTCATTGCCGGCGTTCTTGAGGCGGTCACTCATCCAGGCGGTCGATCGGCAGGGCCCCGTACCGGCTCAGAATGCTCCTGCCCTCGGCCGAACGCGAGAACTCGATGAAGGCGCGCGCCGCTTCGCCGGTGTGCGGCGCCACGATGACGCGCATCGCCATCCACATGGGATAGGCGCCGGACTCCAGCGCCGGCACCGTGGGCGCCACCCCGTCGATGGCGACCGGCTTCAGCGCCCGCCCCTCGCCCAGGATGCCGGCCAGCGTCGCCGGGACGATGGTTCCGGGCACGCGCTCGCCCTGCGTCATCGCCTCCTGGTCGGTCTGCAGGACGATGGCGCCGCGCCGCTTGCGCCCCTCCTCCAGCACCGTGGCGATGCCGGGGAAGTGCTGCTTCAGCGCGCCGTTGGCGGCCTCGCTCTCGGGCCGGAAGAGGATCCGCAGCGGCGTGCCGTCGGGCCAGGACGGGATGGCCAGGTCGAAGGCGCGGACGACCTCCTCCTTCGTCAGGCCCACGTCGCCGCGCACCTCGGTGGAGACGGCCAGGACGAACGGCGTCTTGAACAGCGGGATGGCGACGGCGCCCTGCGCCTGCTCCTCGGCCGTCAGCCCGCGCGAGGAGAAGCTGGCGTCGAACTTGCCGGCCAGCAGCGTGCGGATGCCGCCGTTGCTGCCGACGCTGGGCGGGATGACGATGGTGACGTCCGGATGCCGGCGGGTGTAGGCGTCGGCCATGTGCCGCATGACGCCCAGCGACCAGCCCACGCCGCCCATCGTCAAGGTTTCCGCCCGCGCCGCGCCGGGCAGCAACTGGAAGTGGCAGGCCAGCAATACGATGGCAACGCGCTGTATCCACGAGCGGACGACGATCATTTGCCATCCATTACTGCCAGCCCCACACGATCGAATGTACGTACTCCATGATATGGCCTGGAATCAAGCTCCCTGCCCGGCCGCACAGCTTGAACCGTCCGCCGCGATTACATCGGCATGGCCCGATATGACCTGAGCGGCGTCAGGCGGCGTGATCGAGCGGCACCAGGCCGCGGGTCAGCACGGCCAGGGCGGCGCGGAACGCCTCCTCCGTCGCGCGGTCCAGCTCGAAGCGGACGTGCAGGCGTCCGTGCTCGGTACCCAGCACGCGGAACGGCAGGGCCGGCGCGCCGCCGTCCAGGCGCAGCGTGCCGCGCGCCATGCCGCCGGCCTCCCCTTCCATCGCCGCCTCTTCTTCCATCGCCAGGGTGGCACCGCCTTCGGAGATGTTCCGCACGGTCACGGGCCGGTCGCGCCCGCCCGACTCGATGCGCGCGGGGCGGTTCAGCGCGAAGCGCGGCGCCTGCCGGCGGTCGACGTCGCGCGTCGCGGTGCGCACGGCGCGCACCAGCCCGCCCTGGAGCTGGTCGATGCTGGCGGACACGTCGCCGGCCGCGGCGCGCACGGTGCGGGCGTGTTCGCCCGTCACCGCCGCCTCGCCCGACACCTCGGCGATGCGGGTGGAGACCTCGCGCACGGCAACCGACGTCTCCTGCACGTTGCGGCTGATCTCCTGCGTGGCCGCGGCCTGCTGCTCCATGGCCGCGGCGACCGAGCCGGAGACGGCATCGATGTCGCCGATGATGCCGGTGATCTCGGCCACCGTCTCCACCGTCACGCGCGTGACCTCCCGGATGTCGGCGATGCGGCGGCCGATCTCGTCGGTGGCGCCGGCCGTCTGGTTGGCGAGGCTCTTCACCTCCGTCGCCACGACGGCGAAGCCCTTGCCGGCCTCCCCGGCCCGCGCCGCCTCGATGGTGGCGTTCAGCGCCAGAAGGTTCGTCTGCGCGGCGATGCCCTGGATCAGCGTGGCGACCTCGCCGATCTGCTGCACGGCGCCGGCCAGCGACTGGATGGTGTCCTGCGCCGCCTGCCCGCGCTCGGCCGCACGCCGCGTGATGGTGCTGGCCTGCGCGATCCGCCCGGTGATTTCGCCGATGGAGGCCGTCAGCTCCTCGGTGGCCGAGGCGACGGCCTGCGCGTTGCCCAGCGCCTGCCCGGCGGCGGCGGCGACGCTCTGGGAATGCTGTGACACGTGCTCGGCCGCGTCCGCCATGGCCTCCGCGCTGCGGCCCATGGCGCCACTGCGCTCGACGATGGCGCGCACGGCGCTGCGGGTGTCGCGCTCCACCGTCTCGGCCATGGCCTGCATGGCGGCGCGCTTGGCGGCCTCCGCCGCGTCGCGCTGGCGCTCCTGCTCGGCCCGCAGGCGCTCGTTCTCGGCGCCCTGCTGCTGGAACACGCACACGGCGCGCGCCATGGCGCCCAGTTCGTCGCGCCGGTCCGCGCCCGGCACCACCACGGCGCGGTCCCCCTGCGCCAGCGCCGCCATGGCGTCGGTCAGGCGGCGCACCGGCCCGGTGATGCTGCGCGAGATGACCAGCACCCCGCCCATCATGCCGGCGAGGATCGCCAGCATGGTCAGCAGCATGGTCGTGTGGCCGCCGTCCTGCACCCGTTCCACCTCCTGCCGGTGCGCGTCGGCGCGCGCGGCCGCGGCCGCCCGGACCTCCTCCAGGACGGCGGCCGTGGCCTGGAACCGCTCGTCGGCCGCACCGACCGCCTGGACGATCGCCGCCGCCGTCTCGGCGTAGGCGTTCACGCCGCGCACGTAGGCGTCCAGCAGCCCCGCCATTTCCGCCTTCAGCGCCCCGTCGTAGGAGGCCGCGGCGAGGAGCCCGGCGAATTCCCCGGCGCGGTCGCCGATCTGCTTCATGTAGCGCTCGCGTCCGCCACGCAGCATGAAGTCCTTCTCATGCCGGCGCATCATCAGCATCTTGATGAGAAGCTGGCTGGTCGCCTCCGCCGCCGCGCCGTCGGATGCCTTCTGAAGCACGTCGAGGCGCGTCTCGATCGCGTGCACCGCTTGGCGCAGCGTCTTCTGCAGGCCCAAATCCTCCGTCCGGCCCAGCGTCTCGGCCAGCCGGCGGACCTCCTGCACGGCGTCCAGGTAACGGCGCACCGCCGGCTCCAGGCGGGTATAGGCGGTGCGGTCGGCGCCCGGCTGCGCGCCGAGCCGGCCGAGGTCGCTTGCCAGCCGCTCCTCCGCCTGGCGCAGCGCGGCCAGCCCCGCGTCGTCCCGGCGCGCGACGAACCGGTCGAGCGCCAGCTTCTGCGCCAGCAGCGCCATCTCCATGCCGCGCGCGAGGTCGGCGGCGTTGCCAGCGTCGCGCGACTGCACGATGCCCTGCCGCGTGCTTTCCGACGTCCGTTCGTAGACGAGAAACAGGCCGGACACGCCCGCCGCGACCAGCCCCAGCAGCAACGTCATGCGCCAGAAGATGCGGATCGATCCCAGCATGCGGCTTCCCCCCGATTCCCGCGTCAGTTCCGCCGTCTTCGCCGGCCGGAACCGCCGAAAACGCGCCTTCTTCTAGCGCCGGGCGGCACACGTAACCCGTGAAGGTTTTGTTACGGAACACGCGGTGGGGGTGGCGGGCGTCGGCCGCACGAACGCAGGGCACGTCGCGTGGAATCCACCGCAACCGGCCGGCCCGATGTCTTTGGGCCCGAATGTCTTTGGGCCCGAATGTCTTTGGGAATGTCTCGAAGTGCGGCCCCGCGCGGGGGACCCGGCCCTCAGCGGTCGTTCGACGACCGCTGGTCCCACCCGTCCTGCAGGTTCAGCCAGAATCGGGCCGACGTGCCCAGCGCGTCGGCAAGCAGGATGGCCACGTGCGGTTCGATCCGGCACCGGCCGCCGACGATGTCGCCGACGTGTTCGCGGTCCATGCGCAGCGTCGTCGCCAGCGCGGCAATGCTGATGCCGCGCGGAGCCAGATAGTCCGCGCTGAGGATTTCGCCCGGATGCGTCGGGCGGCGGCGTCCCGCGACGTCGGTCATAACCTGTCCATTTTCGTCGGGGCGCCTGCGGTCGCAGGGTACGGCCGAAAGCGCGTGTCGCGCCGGGCCTCGCCGGATGATCCGGCAAGACCCGGCGCGATCAAACGCCGTAGAGCTTAAGCCGTCGAAGCTCAGGCGAGCTCGACGCGCTCCGCCTCGGGGCCCTTCTGGCCCTGGCGCACGGTGATGCGGACGCGCTCACCATCCGACAGGCCGCTCAGGCCCGAACGCTCGACCGCCTTGACGTGCACGAACACGTCCTTGCCGCCGCTGTCCGGAGCGATGAAGCCAAAGCCCTTGGTGACGTTGAACCACTTCACGGTGCCGTCGACCGTCTCGGTGGCGCCGCCGCCGTAGCCGCCGCCGTCGTCCCAGCCGCTGTTGCGGCGCGGGGCGGCGCCGTAACCGCCGCGCGAGCCGCCCTGCGGGCGGTCGTTCGACGCGGTGGACTTGTCGACCGAGTGGAGGGCGGCGACCTGCGGGCCCTTGGGGCCGCGCGACAGGTCGCACACGACCGTCGTGCCCTCGGGCAGCGAGTCATGGCCGGCGAACTGGACGGCCGAGGCGTGCAGGAAGGCGTCGGGCGAGCCGTCTTCCGGGGTGACGAAGCCGAACCCCTTCTCGGGGTTGTACCACTTCACCGTCGCGGTGATGTTGCGCTGGCTGATTTCGGGAGCGGAAGCGCGGAAACCGCCGCGCGGCGAACGATCATACATCGAGGTCTCATACAACGTAGTAGATGCGGCCTCCTGTCTGGGGCCGCTCCCATGACCATGCCTGTGCAAATGGTTCAGCGCAATCGCAATCTCGCCCGGCGGGCAAAGAATATCCGAAAGAATGCCCGGGCATGCACCAAAGTCGTGCCTGCGGAAATCCACATGCGTGGGCGGGTCGCCACGTTCGTCCTTGACCGGAGCGCCGTTCGGCGTCATATGGGGCAGCAGCGGCCCGCCCGACAAGCGGGTTCGATTTTTACGGATCGCGATCGCGCGGAACGGCAGCATGGGTCCGACAGACCCCGCTCCGGTGCATTGCGGGACGTTCTTCCCCACATGGCCCTTCCCGGCTCGCGCGCGGTACGGGGCGAACGAGCGCGATCCGCCAGCACTGTTTCGCCGTAGCGGCGGGACGCCGGCCGGCGTCCGGCGGTGCGCGTGACCAAGGACACCATGACCTCGTTTTCCGAACTTTCGCTCCGCCCCGAGATCCAGGCGGCGCTCGCAGCGCAAGGTTACGAGACCCCGACGCCGATCCAGGCGCGGGCCATTCCCCCCGCCCTCGAAGGCCGCGACCTCCTGGGCATCGCCCAGACCGGCACCGGCAAGACGGCGGCCTTCACCCTTCCCATCCTCCAGCGCCTGTCGACCGGCGCCACCGCGGCGGCCCGTCCCGCCGGCACGCGCGCGCTGATCCTGACGCCGACGCGCGAACTCGCCATCCAGATCGGCGACAGCATCCGCGACTACGGCGCCGGGCTGTCGCTGCGCCACGCGGTGATCTTCGGCGGCGTCGGCCAGCAGCCCCAGGTGGACGCGCTCAGGCGCGGCCTCGACATCCTCGTCGCCACGCCGGGCCGCCTGCTCGACCTGATGAACCAGGGCCACGTGCGCCTCGACCGGCTGGAGGTCTTCGTCCTGGACGAGGCCGACCGCATGCTCGACATGGGCTTCATCCACGACGTGCGGAAGGTCATCGCCAAGCTGCCCAAGGACCGGCAGACGCTGTTCTTCTCGGCCACCATGCCGAACGAGATCACCGACCTCGCCGCCCGGCTGCTCAAGGACCCCGTGCGCGTCGAGGTGGCCCCCGTCGCCACCACGGCCGAGCGAATCGAGCAGCAGGTCATCTTCGTGCCGGCCGCCGACAAGCGCCACCTGCTGCTCGACATGCTGGGCAAGGACGCGGGCATGGAGCGGGTGATCGTCTTCACCCGCACCAAGCACGGCGCCAACAAGGTGGCCGAGCACCTGATGAAGGCCAACGTCTCGGCCGCCGCCATCCACGGCAACAAGTCGCAGGGCGCCCGGCAGGCCGCGCTGGAAGGCTTCCGCGCCGGCACGGTGCGCGTGCTGGTCGCCACCGACATCGCGGCGCGCGGCATCGACGTGGACGGCGTGTCGCACGTGGTGAACTTCGAACTGCCCAACGTCCCGGAAAGCTACGTGCACCGCATCGGCCGCACGGCGCGCGCCGGCGCGTCGGGCATCGCCATCGCCTTCTGCGACGACGGCGACGAGCGCACCTACCTGCGCGACATCGAGAAGCTGACCCGCAAGCCGCTGACCGTCGTCGCCGCCGGCCCGGTCCGCCGTCCGGCCCCGACGGAGGCGCCCCGGCCGCACGCCGCCCAGCCGGCCCCCCACGCCGCGCCCAAGCGCGGTCCGGCACCCAAGCGCGACGACCAGCGCCGCGGCCGTGGCGAGCACCGCGCGGACCATCGCCCCGATCACCGGCAGGACCACCGTCAGGACCGGCCCCAGCGCGGCGACGGCGCCGGCCATGCGGCGCACAGCTCCGCGCCGAAGCCGAACGCGGGCAAGCCGCAGCCGGCCCAGGGCCGCGATGCCGCGGCGAGCCGCGATGGTGGCCGCGACGCCGGCCGGAGCGCCGCACCCCGCCGGTCGTCCATGGCGTTCGGCGACTTCGTCTCCGCCATCAACGGGGCGCCCGCCGGCCGCAAGGCCGACCGGCGCCGCTGAGGAGGAGCATGCGCGCCGACGAACAGGTTCCGGATTGCCAGACCTGCGGGTGCTGCTGCGCCTATTCGTGGGAATGGCCGGCCTTCGTCGGCGAGCGTGACGGCGACGGCATCCCGCCGTATCTGAAGGACGACGGGCGGATGCGGTGCGACGGCGACCGCTGCGCCGCCCTTGCCGGCACCATCG
>NZ_DASPMG010000445.1:0-4293 GCF_035627195.1 Azospirillum sp. | reverse complement strand
GATCTCCTTGCGGAACCAGCCGCCCATCTGGGTGCCGGTGTTGCCGGCCGGGAACTGCACGATGTTGTGCTTGTCGAAGAAGGCGCGCATCACCTCGCGCCCGCCGCCGAACTGGAACCACGCGGCCTGCTGGCGCGCGTTGGGGCCGAACGGGATGGCGGTGTCGAAGGCGAAGGTCGGATCCTTGCCGACGTAGTAGTAGCCGCAGGTGTGCCCGCACTCGACGGTGCCGTTCTGCACGGAATCCAGCACCTGCAGCGGCGGCACGATCTCGCCCGACGCGTAGGCGCGGATCTGGAACTTGCCGTCCGTGGCCTCGGAGACGCGCTTGGCGATCGACTCCGACGTGCCGAACAGGATGTCCGTGCTCTTCGGGAAGCTGGAGGCCAGACGCCAGCGCACCTCGGGCTGCGACTGGGCGATGGCGGGGGCCGCGACGGTGGTGGCGGCAAGTCCGGCGCCGGCCGACGCCAGGAAGGCTCGTCTTTTCATGTTCCCCAGGTCCTGTCGTATTTTCGTTGCTTTCACGCCACCACTGCGCGGCGGAATCTGACACTGGAGACGATGATTAGGACCGTAAAGCGACTATTGCAAACGCCGGCCGCAGGCCGGCGCGCATGGCTGGTCTACGTGTTTGCGGCGCTCAGGCCACCCGCCCGCGCCAGACCTGGAACTGCGGGGTTTCCAGCAGCAGGTCGGCCGTGCCGAAGGCCTTCTGGAACAGCGGGCCGACACCGGCCGTGCGTTGGGCCACCGCAACCAGCGCGCCTTTGCGCTTCAGCCGCTCCTTGGCGCCGCGCACCAGCGCGTCGAGTGCTCCGAAATCCTCCTCCTTGCCGCGGTGGAGCGGCGGGTTGGAGAGGACCAGGTCAAACCGCGCGCGCGGGTCCAGCGCGGCCCAGCCGTCGCTCAGCACGCACGCGGCGCCGGCCACGTTGAGGCGCGCGGCGTGCAGCGCCACGCTGTCGACGTCCAGCAGGGTCAGCTTGGCGTCCGGCACGCGCCCCTGCACCACCCGCGCGATGACGCCGGCCCCGCAGCCGAAGTCGAGCACGGCGCCGCCCGCCGGCACCTCCGGCAGCACCTGGAGCAGGCACGCCGTCCCGGCGTCCAGCCGCCCGTGCGCGAACAGGCCGGGATAGGACACGAGGTCGAAGGCCGTGCCGTCCGGCATCTCCAGCGGCACGCTCTCCCGCCAGTCGTCCAGGTTGCCGCGCGCCGCCGCGCGCGAGCGCACGGCGCGCAGCACGCGGGCGCGGCGCTTGATGGCGACCGTCTCGACGTCGTCCACCAGCCCTTCCAGGCGTTTGGACGCGGAGGTGATGCCCTCGTCATTGCCGCCGTAGATCCACAGCGGCGCGCCGGCCGGCAGGCGGGCGGCGACGGCGTGCAATTTCATGGCGAAGGCCGGCCAGCTGCGCGGCAGGCGCAGCACGGCGGCGTCGAACGTGCCGTCGTCCGGCCAGGGCTTGGCCGGGCCGCCGTCGTAGGCGAAGCGGTGCCACGCCACCACCTCCGCCCCGCCGTCCCACACCGCGCGTTCCACGGTGCCGACGTGGTCGCTGGCGACGAGCACGCGGCCCTGCGGCCGGGCGTCGGCCAGCACGCCGGCGGCGACCCCGGCGATCTCCGCGTCCCGCCCGCCCGCGCGTTGGGCCAGCCGGCGGCTCATCCGCGGTCCCGCATCAGGCGCGCCTTGTCGCGCTGCCAAGTGCGTTCCTTCTCCGTCTCGCGCTTGTCGACCTTCTTCTTGCCGGTGGCGACGCCGATCTGCAGCTTGGCGATGCCGCGGTCGTTGAAGTACAGCGACATGGGGATCAGCGTGACGCCCTTGGTCTTCAAGGCGCCCATCAGCTTGTTCAGCTCGCGCTTGTGCACCAGCAGCTTGCGCGGGCGCCGCACCTCGTGCTGGAGCCAGCGGCCGGCCTGCCCGTATTCGGGGAAGTGGGCGTTGAACAGGTACAGCTCGCCCTTGCTCAGGCCGGCGTAGGACTCGTTGATCGAGACCTTGCCCGAGCGCAGCGACTTCACCTCGGTGCCGGTCAGCATCAGGCCGGCTTCCAGGTTGTCCTCGATGAAATAGTCGAAGCGGGCGCGGCGGTTCTGCGCCGCGATCCGCCGCGGTTCAGGCTCTCGTGCCGCCACGTCTCTCTCCGTTCTTCCGTATCGCAGTGGACGTTGGGTTTTCGCTGCGCTCAATCCAACCTACGGAAACCTCGTAGGTTGGGTTGAGGCACAGCCGAAAACCCAACACCGTCAGAGCACGCCCGCAGCGACCATGGCGTCGCGCACCGTCTGGCGGGTCGATTCGCCGACCGGCACCAGGGGCAGGCGCAGCTCGTCGCCGCACTTGCCCAGCAGGCTGGCGGCGTACTTCACCGGGCCCGGCGAGGTTTCGACGAACAGCGCGTTGTGCAGCGGCATCAGCTGGTCGCGGATCTTGAAGCAGGTGGCGAGGTCGCCGTCGCGCCACGCCTTCTGCATCTGCGCGCACAGCTTCGGCGCCACGTTCGACGTCACCGAGATGCAGCCCACGCCGCCCTGGGCGTTGAACGCGATGGCCGTCGCGTCCTCGCCCGACAGCTGCACGAAGTCCGGCCCGATCTCCACGCGCGTGCGCAACGGCCGCACGAGGTCGGCGGTGGCGTCCTTCACGCCGATGATGTTGGGCAGCTTTGCAAGCCGGGCCATGGTTGCCACCGACATATCCACGACACTCCGGCCCGGAATGTTGTAAATGATGATCGGCAAATCCGCCGCGTCATGGATCGCTTTGAAATGCTGGTAGAGACCCTCTTGCGTGGGCTTGTTGTAGTAGGGCGTCACCACGAGCGCCGCCGCCGCACCCGCCTTCCTGGCGTGGCGGCTCAGGCGTATCGCCTCCTCGGTCGAGTTGGAGCCGGCGCCGGCGATGACGGGCACGCGCCCGGCCGCCGCCTCGATGGCCAGCTCGACGACCCGGTCGTGCTCCTCGTGCGACAGCGTCGGGGATTCGCCGGTGGTGCCGCAGGGGACCAGGGCGTTCGTACCCTCGGTGATCTGCCAGTCGACGAAGGCCTGAAAGGCGGACTCGTCCACTTTACCGTTCTTGAACGGGGTCAAGAGCGCGGTGATCGAACCGTGGAACATGTCAGCCACCTCCGTGAGACTGCAAAAAAAGTGTCGCGCACCTTAGCCGCCCCGCTTCGCGTGGGCAAGAGCGCCCGGGCCGCTTTCGCCGCCGGGGCTGCCATGCTGTTCCTGACGCTAGCTCAGCCGGCCGCGGCCTCGTCGCTGTCGGCCCAGGATCTGGCCATCTACAAACAGGCCTTCAAGGCCGCCGACGACGACCGCCACGACGAGGCGCTGCGCATTGCGGCGCAAGCCAAGGAGCGGCTGCCGGCCAAGCTGATCCGCTGGATGAAGCTGGGCGCGCCCATGGGCGGCACGTTCGCCGAGATCACCGCCTTCATCCGCGAGAACCCCGACTGGCCGAACCAGAACATCCTGCGCCGCGCCGCCGAGGCGGCGTTGAGCGACACCGAGGACGAACGGACGATCATCACCTGGTTCAACGGCTCGCCGCCGCTGACCAACCAGGGCTTCATGCGCTACGCCGACACGCTGATGGCGCGGGGCGAGCAGGAGAAGGCGATCAAGCTGGTCCGCACGCGCTGGACCGATTCGACCTTCAACCCGAACGACGAGCAGGACTTCCTCGCCCGCTACCGCAGCCACCTGCGCGACCAGGACCACAAGGCCCGCGTCGACCGCCTGATGTGGGACCGGCAGGAGCCCGCCGCCCGCCGCATGCTGCCCTTCCTGGAAGACGGGTACGAGGCGCTGATCGAGGCGCGGCTGGCACTGGCCGAGGACCGCAACATCGACGCGGCGCTCGCCCGCGTGCCCTCCGGGCTGCGCAGCGACCCCGGCCTGCTGTACGAGCGCGTGCGCCACAACCGCCGCAAGGGCAACGACGATGCGGCGCTGGAGATCCTGCAGAACCGCCCGCCGGAGAACAGCAAGCCCGGCCTGTGGTGGACCGAGCGCCACATCCTGGCGCGGCGCGCCATCGAGCGGGGCGACTACCGCCAGGCCTACCGCCTGTCGAAGGAGCACGGGCCGCTCGACGGCTCCACCCTGGCGGAGGCCGAGTTCCTGGCCGGCTGGCTGGCGCTGCGCTTCCTCGACCAGCCGTCGGACGCCTTCAACCACTTCCACAAGCTGTACCGCGCGGTGACGGCGCCCATCAGCAAGGCGCGCGGTGCCTATTGGTGCGGCCGTGCGGCGGAGCAGCTGGGCGACCGCGCCCAG
>NZ_DASPMG010000444.1:0-16841 GCF_035627195.1 Azospirillum sp. | reverse complement strand
CTGCTGGGCGCCGGCTACCGCTCCTTCTGGACGGAGACGGGGGCGGCGGCGGTCTATGAATCCCTCAGCTACCGCAGCGGCCTGATGGGCAACGGCCACAACGGCTACCTCGACGTCTGGCTGGAGCTGGGCTTCGTCGGGCTGGGCATGTTCGTCGTGGTCGTCGCCATCGCGCTGCAACGGGCCATCGCCGTTCTGGTCACCTCCGGCCGGCCGGAGCACGCCTGGTACGCCCTCATCGTGGTCTTCCTGCTGGTCTACAGCGTGGCCGAGCGGGTGCTGCTCCAGCACGGCGACATCGCCTGGCTGATCTTCTCGGTGAATTTTCTTTACCTCGGCCGCTGGGCCGCCCAGCGCAAGGCGGCCCTGCGCAGGGCCGCCCGGGCGTGGCCCGCCCAGCGACCGCCCTTCGGAATGCCCCCCTACAGGATGGAGGCCCCGCGATGACCGGACGCCGCGTGATCTGCGTCGCCTCGTTCATGAACCACGCCGGCGCGCAGGAGGCGCTGGTCCGCCTCGCCCGCCTGCTGCGCGCCCGCGGGTGGGAGGCGGAGGTGTGGTTCCTGTACGAGGAATCGGCGGCCTACCATGACGAGCCGAACGTCCGCGTGCTGCTGCCGGTGACGCACCCCGGCAAGCTCGGCTACCTGCGCATCGCCGCATCCCTGGTGCGGGAGTTGCGGCGCGCCCGGCCGGACGCGGTGGTCAGCTTCCTGCCGCTCGCCAACATCATGGCGCAGGCCGCCGCCTGCGCGCTGCGCGTGCCGGTGCGCGTCGCCTCGCAGCGCATCCACTACCACGCCTATTCGCGCGGCATGCGGCTGCTCGACCGCGCCGCCGGCACGCTGGGCGTCTACACCAGCATCGTCTGCGTCTCGCGCTTCGTGCTGGGCACCTTCGCCGGCCATCCCGAGCCCTACCGCCGCCGCCTGGACGTGGTGCACAACGGCATCCAGTGGCAGCCGTCGGCGCTCTCGAAGGCGCAGGCCCGCGCCCGCTTCGGCCTGCCGCCCGACCGGCCGCTGGTGCTGGCGGTGGGGCGGATGAAGACGCAGAAGAACTACCCGTTCCTGCTGCGCGTCATGGCGCGGCTGCCCGGCGCCCGGCTGCTCATCGCCGGCGACGGCCCGCTGCGCGCCGCGCTGGAGGTGCAGGCGGCGGACCTGGGCATCACCGACGCCGTCACCTTCCTCGGCAACGTGCAGCGCCGCGACGTGCCCGACCTGCTGCGCGCCGTCGACGTGTTCGCCCAGCCCTCCCTGTTCGAGGGGCAGAGCAATTCGCTCCTGGAGGCGATGCACGAGGGGCTGGCCATCATCGCCAGCGACATCCCGGCGCAGGCCGAGACCCTGCGCGGGCCGGAGGGCGAGGCCGCCGGGGTCCTGATCCCGCTGGACGACGAGCAGGCCTGGGCCACGGCGCTGCGCGCCCTGCTGACCGACGGCGCCCGGCGCGCCCAGCTCGGCCGCCTCGCGCAGGAGCGGGTGGAGGCCTTCACGCCGGAGCGGATGGCCGACGGCTTCGAGCGCGCGCTGCGCCCGGCCGGCGGCACGCCCACCGGCTGGGTGCGCGCATGAACGGCGCGGCCCTGGCCCCCCTCCCCCACCCGGCGGCGGAGTCCGCCGCGCCGGAAGGCCTGCGCATCCGCATCCTCGACGCCGCTCCCGAGACCTTCGACCTCTGGCGGCGGTTCGAGGCGGAGGCCTGCGGTCTGCCCTTCCAGTGCGCGTCCTGGTCCGCGGCCATCCTGGAGACGCTGGGCCGCGACGCCCCGGTCCGCCCCGCCATCGCCTTGGTGACGGATGGTGCTGGCGCGCCGCTGATGCTGGTCCCGCTCCTGGTGCGGCGGGCGCACGGGCTGCGCGTGCTGGAGTTCATCGACTTCGGGCTCGCCGACTACAACGCCCCGCTGATCCGCGCCGATTTCGCCCGGCATCTGGCGGACGGCGGCTTCCCGCCGCTGTGGCGGCGCATCGTCGACAGCATCGTCGAGGCCGCCGGCCCGGTGGACGCCGTCACCGTCGACAAGATCCCGGCGGCCGTCGGCCCGGTGCCGAACCCCTTCATGCAACTCGCCCCCCGGCACGACGGCGACAGCTTCCAGGTGGTGAGGGACGGCAGCTTCGCCGACTATCTGAAGACCCGCTCGCCCAGCCTCGTGTCCAATTCGAAGGTCAAGCGGCGCCGGCTGGAGCGGCTCGGCCACGTGGAGCTGCGCGTCGCCCGCACGGCGGCGGAGATCGAGCGCACCGTCGCCACCGTCATCGAGCAGAAGTCCCGCCGCTACGAAGCGACCGGCCGCGCCGACCTGATGCGGCAGGAGGCGCGGCGCCGCTTCTACGAGACCATCGCCCGGCGGGAGGCGGACGGCGGCCTCGTCCACCTGTCGGCCCTCTGCCTCGACGGCGGCATCGTCGCGGCACACCTGGGGCTGGCGTTCCGCGGCTGCTTCTATTGGGTGGTGCCGACCTTCGACGACCGCCTCGCCCGCTGCTCGCCGGGGCGGCTGCTGATGCTGGACCTGATGGAATGGGCGTTCGCCGCCGGCTTCGACACGTTCGACTTCACCTGCGGCAACGACCCCTACAAGCACGACTGGGCCAACCGCATCAGCCCGCTCCACACGCTGCGCGAAGGCCTGACGCCGGCCGGGCGCCTCACCCTGGTGGGCCTCGGCCTCGCCGGTCAGGCCAAGGCGGCGCTGCGCACGCACTGCCCGCCGGTCTTCGCCGCCCTCCGATCCCTGAAACACAGGACGCCCCTGAAACACAGGATGCCCTGAAACACAGGACACAGAGCCGATGACGGCCATTCCCCTGCACAAGCCTGTCTTCGACGACGCCCGCGACGGCGTGCGCCGCCGGATCCTGGACTACGCCCGCGCGCGCTGCATCGGCCTGGGCCAGCCGCCGGCGCGCGCCATGGCGCGCGGCCGCTTCGCCGACCATCCGGGCGCCGACCGGCCGACGCTGATGGGCACGGTGGATTTCGCCTACGCCTTCCACGTAACCGGCCTGCTGGACGAGCTGAGCAATCCCGACGACCGCCGCCGCTGGATCGAGCTGGTGCTGTCCTTCCAGGGCGAGGACGGCTGGTTCCGCGCCAAGGACCGGCAGACGCACGGCGTGGAGCACGCCACCGCCTACGCGCTGGGCGCCGTGCAGATCCTGGCCGGCAGCCGCATCCGCGCCGGCGAGCTGGCGGTGGCGCCGCTGACGGATCTTCGCGGCCAGCTGGCGCCGCAGCCCTCCGCCCGGCAGGCGCCGTTCGCCGTGGGGCTGCTCGACCGCATCCATTTCTGGCGCGGCTCGCACCGCGTCGGCGGCATCGCCGCCATCGTCGGCGCGGTGCGCGACCTGCGGCTGGACTCCGCCCGCCTGCTCGGCCTCGACGACCCGGACGCGTGGCTGCGCGGCTGGGCCGGGAACGTGCTGGCCCGCGTCAGCCCCGCCGACGGGATGTGGCACGAGGCGCCCGCCGCGCTGCAAATGGCGTTCGACGCCGCCTACCGCCTGCGCCACGACCCCGGCCACGCCCGCATCGGCGGGGCCGCGCACCTCTACTGGATCATCAGCCGCCTGGGCATCCCCTACCCGCACCCGCAGCCGCTGATCGACGCGGTGGCGCCGCGCGTCGGGCCGGGGGGCCTGTGCGAGCGGCACCCCTACTGCCTGGACTTCGACGCCGCCTTCCTGCTGGCCCGCGCCGCCGACCATCTGGACGCCGCCGACCCTGCGGCGGAGCGTGCCCGCCGGACGCTGGAGCGCAGCCGCCGCGCCGTCCTGGCGTGGCTGGAGGAGCGTGCGCCGGAGCGCTGGCCGGCCGGCTCCCACTTCCTGCCCGGCGCGCTGGCCGCCGTGGCGGAGGCCGACCGCGCGCTGCCCCCCGCCGACGCGCGCGGCTGGACCGACGCCTTCGAAACCGTCTGGTGGCTGTGAGCGAGGACCGATGGACGCCTCCACGCTGCGCCCCGCCCTGCCACGCCCCAACGCCCGCCTGCTGCGCGGCGGCCCGTCATCCTGGGCGCTGCTCGCAGCACTCGGCGCGCTGCTGACCGCCGTCATGGCGGCGATGGAGGCGGACACCCCGGCGGTCAGCCCGGATTCCCGCGAATACCTCGGCTTCTCGCCGCTGCGGCCGTGGGGCTATCCGGCGTTGCTGAAGCTGGCCGGGCTGTTCGGCGACCCGGTGGCGCTGGTGCCGCAGGTGCAGATCGCGCTGGCCGGGGCCGCCGCCGTCTTCCTGGCCGGCACCGTCGCCACCCTCACCCGTTCCCTCCTCGCCGGGGCGGCGGCGCTGGTGCTGCTGCTCGCCAACCCGGTGGTGTTCGCCTACCACCACGCCATACTGACTGAATCCCTGGCGACCTCGCTGCTGACGGTGGCCTTGGCGCTGCTGCTGCGCCTGCTGCACCGGCCGTCGCGCGCGTGGTTCTACGCCCTGTGCGCCGTCGGCGCGCTGGGCTGGGCGCTGCGCCCGGCCGGGGCGGTGTTCCTGCCCTTCCTGCTGCTGGTGGCGCTGTTCGCGTGGCGGTGGCTGGGCCTGTCGCTGCGGCCGCTGCTGGTGGCGCTCGCCCTCATGGCGGCGGCCGGCCAGGGCGGCGCCATCCTCGCCAACGCCCTGGTGCACGGCGAGGCGCGCGCCAGCAGCAACCTGGGCACCGGCCTGTTCGGCAAGGCGCTGCTGCTCGCCCCCGGCGTCGAGGACCGCTTCGCCGGCAGCCCGCTGGAAGCGGACCTGCGCCGCGTCGCCGCCGTGGCCCGCCCGGCGGTGGAGGCGGTGGAGCGCATCGGCGACCCGCGCCTGCGCCTGATCCTGCGCCACGACTACGTGAACTTCCTGCGCTTCGGCGTGCTGTTCCCGGAGTGGGCGGAGCGCGCCGGCCGCGCCGACACCGTCGAGCGCAACGCCAAGGCCGGCGCCCTGGCGATGGAGATCCTGCGCCACGACCCGGCCGGCTTCCTGCGCCTCGCGGCGTGGGAGTTCGCCTCTCTCCTCGTCCTGCCGCCCATCGCCACCGCCGCCGAGCAGCGCGCCTGGGCTGGCGAGCTGGAACGCCTCGCCCCCTGGCCCTACGACGGGGCCGCCGGCATCAACCACGAGGACGGCGAGCGCCGGCTGGAATTCCACGTGCCGGCCGGCAGCGGGGACACGGCCCGCGCCCGCCCGGCGCCGCTGGTCCACGCCTTCCGCGCCGTCCACGCCACCTTCTACGCCGCCGGCCTCGGCGCGCTGGCGTGGGTTCTGGTCCGGCCCGGCCGCAGCGGCCCCGTGGCGCGCGCCATGGCCGGCGCGGCGCTGCTGTACTTCGGCACGCTGGCCATGACCGCGCTCGGCGACGTCGGCGGCGTCCGCTACACGGTGCCGGTCTGGCCCTGCGCCGCCCTGGTGCTGGCGCTGCTGGCGCACGCCACGCTCGTTCCGCTTTCCCGCTTCACAGGAGGAGGAGGCCCATGGCGCAACCGATAACGGTGACGGTCGCCTGCACCGCCGACGATCTCGCCGCGCACGCCGACGCGCTGGAGGATCTGGCCCGCGACCTGGAGGTGCAGAACCCCTCCTACGAGCCGTGGCTGGCCATCCCGCTGGCGCGCCTGTGCGCCAGCCGCCAGCGCTTCGTCTTCCTGCTCATGCATGAAGGCGATCAGCCCGGGCACCGCCTCCTCGCCTTCTTCCCGTTCGAGCGCGGGATCTTCCACCGGGTGGCCCCGCTGCCGTCGCTGCGCCTGTGGAAGGACCCCTTCAACTACGCCGGCCACCGGTGCGACCCGCTGGTGCGCACGGGTGCGGCGGACCGCTGCGTCGCCCGGCTGTTCGACTGGCTGCGGAGCGACCCGGCCAGCCCCGGCCTGATCGACCTGCGCCGCCTGACCGGCGGCACCGGCATCACCCGCGCCGTCGAACGTCACCTGGGCACCGACGGCACCCCGCACCCCACGCTCTACCACGTCCACACGTCGGAGGAGAGCCACCTCTACCGCCGCCAATCGGACGCCGACGCCTACCTGAACACGGTGTTCTCCACGTCCGAGCGGCAGACCCTGCGCCGCAAGGCGCGCCGGCTACAGGACCTGGGTCCCGTCGAAATCCGCGACGTGGACGAAGTTGAGGACGTCGGCGCCGTCATCGACGGCTTCCTCGACCTGGAGGCGCGGGGCTGGAAGGGCCAGGAAGGCGTCGCGGTCGAGAAGCACCCCGGCCACCGCCCGGCGGTCAAATCCATCCTGGAGGAGGCGCACCGGCGCGGCCGGCTGTCGCTGCTGACCATGCGCGTGGACGGGCATTTGGTGGCGGCGCGCTGCGTCTTCCTGGCCGCCCCCGGCAGCTTCCTCTTCAAGCTGACCTACGACGAGGACGAACGCTACGCCCGGCGCTCCCCCGGCCTGCTGTTGGAGATCGAGGGGATCCGCCGCCTGCACCGCGACGACACGCCGTCGGGCGCCGGCATCGCCTGGATGGACACCTGGGGATCGGCGCGCTCCAAGCTGTTCAACCACACCCGGTCGGATGGCTTCCTCATCCACCGGTACGCCGTCGCCGACCGCCGCGCCGCCGTCGTCTGGCTGCTGCCGCTGTTCCCGGCGGCGCGCACCGTGGCCCGCGGGCTGGAGGCGCGCTGGCGCACGGCGCGCGAGCGGACGGCCGCCTGGCTCGCCGCCGCCCGCCGCGCCACCACCGCGCCCGCCAAATAAGCCCTCCAAGTATGCCTGCCAAGTGAGCCCGCCCATGCCCGACGACCTCACGCTGCGTCAGCGCCCGCCCCCGCCCTCCACCGGACACCCGGTCTCCGTCACCCTCGTGCGCGACGCCGACGGGCTGGCCGGGCACGCGGCGGCGCTGGACGATCTGGCCGGCAACGCCGAAGCGCCCAACCCCTATTACGAGCCGTGGTTCGCGCTGCCGCTGCTCCGCGCCTTCGGCGCCGCGCAGGATCTGCTGTTCCTGCTGCTGTCCACCACTGGCCCCGATGGACAGCCCCGCCAGATCGGCTTCTTCCCGTTCGAGCGGACGCGGCTGCACCGCTTCGCCCCGCTGCCGTGCCTGCGGCTGTGGCGCGACCCGTACCTCTACGTGCCGCGCTGCGATCCGCTGGTGCGGGCCGGCGCGGAGGATGCCTGCGCCGCCGCCCTGCTGGACTGGGTGGAGCACGCGCCGGACAGCCCCGGCCTGCTCGACCTGCCGCGCCTGACCGCCGACACCCCCTTCACCCACGCGCTGGAACGCCGCCTCGCCGCCGCGCGGACGCTGCGCCACGCGCGCCTGACGCAGGAATCCCACCTCTACCGCCGTCAGTCCGACGCCGACACCTACCTCAAGACCGCGTTATCCGGCGAGCGGCGGCAGACCCTGCGGCGCAAGCGGCGCCACCTCGACAAGCTCGGCCCCGTCACCTTCACCGACGTTGAAGATGGCGATGGTGACGGCAACGTGGACGCCGCCATCGACGGCCTCATCGACCTGGAGGCGAGCGGCTGGAAGGGCGCGGAGGGCACCGCCATCGCCACGCTCGGCCACCGCGCGGTGATCCGCGACGTGCTGCGCGCGGCGCACGCGCGCGGCCGGCTCTCCCTCCTCGCCCTGCGGGTGGACGGGCGGCTGGTCGCCGCGCGCAGCGCCTTCCTCGCCCCGCCCGGCAGCTTCGTCTTCAAGATCGGCCATGACGAGCGCGAGCCCTACGCCCGCTCCTCCCCCGGCTTCCTCCTGGAGGAGGAGGCGATCCGCCGCCTGCACGCCACGGACGGCCTCGCGTGGCAGGACACCTGCTCGGCGCCGTCCTCCACCCTGTTCCGCGCCATGCGTTCCGACCCGTTGCCCCTGGCCCGCCACCTGCTGGCGGCGCGCGGCAGCCCGGCGGCGGCACTGCTGGCCCTGCTGCCGGCCCTGCTGCCGCACGCGCGCCGCATCCGCCGCGCGCTGCGCCGCGCCCGGCCGTAGGATGGGAGCGCCCATGGCCATCGCCCTCAGCCGGCTGCGCAGCATGACGTTCGTGCGCAACGTCGCGGTGCTCGTCTCGGGCACGGCGGCGGCGCAGGTCTTCACCGTGCTGGCCTACCCCGTCCTGCTGCGCCTCTTCCCGCCCGAGGCGTTCGGCGCGCTGGCGGTGTTCGGCGTGGTGACGATGCTGTCGGGCATGGTCGGCGGTTGGCACTACGAAGGTGCGGCCATCCTGGTGAAGACGGAGGAGGAGGCGGCCAACCTGCTGGCGCTGGCCCTGGCCCTGGTGCTCGGCACCACGGCGGCGGCGACCGCGGCCGTCGCCACCTTCGGCGGGGCGGTGCTGCACCTGTTCGGCGCCGGGCATCCGGACGAGTTGCTGGTGTGGCTGCCACCGGCCGTGCTCATCTTCGGGCTTTATTCCACGCAACTGTGCTGGGCGACACGGCACAAGCAATTCACCCTGATCTCGGCCGGCATGGTCTGCCGTTCGGCCGGCGTGGCGGGCGTGCAGGTCGCCGCCGGGTTCGCCGGGCTGGGCATCGCCGGGCTGCTGGGCGGCGTGCTGCTGGGGCAGGCGGTGGCCCTGGCGCTGCTGGCGGGCTACACGCTGCGCGACCACCGGGGCCTGTTCCGGGAGGCGGTGAGCCTGCGCCGGATGGCGCGGCTGGCCCGCGCGCACCGGCGCTTCCCGCTCTACAGCCTGCCGGCCGGGCTGCTCAGCTCCAGCATCGTCACCATCCCCTCGCTGTTCCTGGCGACGTGGTTCGGGCCGGCGGTGGCCGGCGCCTACTGGTTCGCCTACCGCCTGCTGGAGATGCCGCTGACGCTGCTGGGCGGCACCACCAACCGCGTCTTCCACCGCCATCTGGTCGAGGTGCACCACGAGGGCAAGCCGATCCTCGGCCTGTTCCTGCGGGCCACCGGCTGGATGGCGCTGCTGGCCGCCGGGCCGGCGCTGGTTCTGGTCGCCGTGGCGCCGCCGCTGTTCGAGATCGCCTTCGGCGCCGCGTGGCGGCCGGCCGGCACCTACGCCCAGTGGATCGCCGTGTGGTGGTTCGCCCGCTTCGCCTCGTTCCCCAGTCTGGCGGTGATCCCGATCCTGCACCTGCAAAGGCTGCTGCTGATCGGCGAGAGCGTCGTGATGGTGCCCCGGCTGCTGGCCATCCCGCTCGCCGCCCGCCTCGCCGCCCCGGCGCAGGCGCCGGAAATCGCCGTCGCCGCCTTCGCGATGGTGGGCGCGGTGTTCTCCGCGCTGTGCGTGCTGGCGGTCTGGCTGATCCTGCGCGCCCGCGAAGGCGCCGGAAAGGCCACGCCGGCGGGCAGGATCGAATGGGGGGATTGACGGATGCCAGATTTTCGCTGCGCTCAACCCAACCTACGGAACGCTCCCGTAGGTTGGGTTGAGGCCAAAGCCGAAAACCCAACGTCGAACACCGAACGTCAGTGCCGCGTCTCGCCGTCGGCCGCGCGGCGGCGGGTGGCCAGAGCGTGGCGCGCGACGATGGCCGCCACGCTCCACGGCTCGACCAGATAACGGCGCCAGAAACGGCGCGGGTTGCTGGCGAAGCGGTACGCCCACTCCAGCCCCAGCGGGCCAAGGGCGCGCGGCGGCGTCGGCACGACGCCGGCGAAGTATTCCAGGCACGCGCCGCAGGTGGCGACGCAGTGCGCCGGCAGCCGGTCGATGTTGTCGCGGATCCACTGCTCCTGCCGGCCCATGCCCATGCCGACCAGCAGGATATGCGGCCGGAAGGCGTCGATGCGGGCCAGCACCGCGCGGTTCTCCGGCCCGTCCGGGCGCATGTCGAAATAGCCGTGATGGCCATCCACCACGATGCCCGGGCAGCGCTGCCGGATCCAGTCCAGCCCGCGGTCCTGCACCTCCTGGCCGGCGCCCAGGTAGAACAACCGCCAGCCCCTGGCCTCGACCATGTCCATCAGGTCGGGGAACCAGTCGATCCAGGCGGTGCGGTGGGCGAAGCGCAACTTGTGGCCCAGGGTGCGGGCCAGCAGGACCACCGACATGCCGTCGATCCGCACCATGGTGCGCGGGTCCGCCTGCAGGGCGCGGAACGCCGGCTTGCGGTCGCGCACGTAGAGGGCGTGCAGGTTCAGGCTCGACAGGATCAGCGTCCGCCGTTCCTCCACCGACTGCGCGATCACCGCCAGCAGCTCGTCCTGCGTGCAGGGGTGAACGTAACAGCCGGCGATGTCGACGGGATGCACTCGATCGACCATGATCGCCTCCCAAGCAACGGCCCAAGCAACGGCCACAAAGAATTGTCGATTTTTAAAGTGAAATCCGCGCCGCCGTTCAAAGGCTGGCGACACTCGGTGCAGACTTCAGCCTGCACGAACAATAAATCCCATAGCCAGCAAAAGAAACGGGAGCGCACCCATTTACGGATGGGGCAGCAGGCGACTACGCCGCGATGGGTACGGGGGTATGCGCGGCTAGGCATTTTTGATGCGTTGCCAGCTTCCCCGAAAGAGTGCGACCTTTGATGGTCCCGACCCGCCTATTCCTCGACCGCACTTTCCCGGCGCACGGCCCCCGGCCAGGCGCACGGCCCATGGGAGGCGAGATGAAGCAATTGGCGCTGAAGATCCGGAATTCGCTGCCCGCACCGCTGCGTTCGGAGCTGCAGATCCAGTTCGAAAGCCTGCGCCTCGGCCGGCTGCCGCGCGTGGCCTGCGACCCCGGCCGGCTGGGCCCGGCCGGGCCGGTCGGCCTGGGCGACCTGTTCACCGACCCGGCCATCACCGCGCGCTGGAACGGCCACGGCCGCCACGTCGACGCGCTGCCCGCCTTCCCCGTCCACGCCGGCAGCATGAGCGACATCGACCGCCGCGCGCTGTATTTCCTGGCGCACCGGCTGGCCCCGGCCGCGGTGCTGGAGGTCGGCACGCACCTCGGCGCCTCGACCCTGCTGATCGCGGCGGCGCTGGACGATCTGGCGGCGGCCGGGCGCCTGCCGGGCTTTTCGATCACCACCGTCGACATCCGCGACGTCAACGACCCCGTGACCCGCCCCTGGCGGACGTACGGCAGCGCCGCCTCCCCGCGCGAGCTGCTGGCCAGCATCGGCTGCGCCGACCGGGTGGAGTTCGTGACCTCACCGTCCCTCGACTACATGGCCCGCACCGACCGGCGCTTCGACCTGATCTTCCTCGACGGCAGCCACAGCGCGGCGGTCGTCTACCGCGAGGTGCCGATGGCGTTGCGGCTGCTGCGGCCGGGCGGCTACGTGCTGCTGCACGACGTCCACACGGATTTCGCGGATCTGCGCCGCCGGGGGTCGCTGTGCCCGGGGCCGGCGCTGGCGCTGCGGCGCCTGCAGGCGGAGGTGGGCGGCTTCGCCGTGCAGCCGCTGGGCGCCCTGCCCTGGTACTGCGCCGAGCACGACAGCCACACGACGACCCTGGCCCTGCTGACCCGATCCGCCCAGGCATGAACCGGAACGCAAACCGTCGCGGGAGGCCCTGAATGGGTCGGGACACACCGGTTGCGGCGCGCAAGCCCCTGCTGGTCACCATCGACACGGAGGGGGACGACCACTGGTCGGCGCCGCGGCGGATCACCTGCCGCAACGCCGCCTTCATTCCCCGCTTCCAGGAGCTGTGCGAACGCTACGGCTTCAAGCCGACCTACCTGACGACCTACGAGATGACCGGCAACGGCTTCTTCGTGGAATTCGCGGCCGACGCGCTGAAGCGTGGCGCGGCCGAGATCGGCATGCACCTGCACGCCTGGCATTCGCCGCCCGACCACCCCCTGACGGCGGACGGCGACAGCGCGCTCACCCCCTACCTCATCGAATACCCCGACGACGTGATGCGGGCGAAGATCCAGTACCTGACCGCGCGGCTGGAAGACACCTTCGGCACCAGGATGACCAGCCACCGGGCCGGCCGCTGGGCGCTCGACGCGCGCTACGCCCGGATGCTGGTGGAGCACGGCTACACGGTCGACTGTTCGGTGACGCCCTACGTCAACTGGTCGCGGGCGCGCGGCGCCACGCGCGGCGGGGTCGACTACCGGGCGTTCCCGACGCACCCCTACCGCATGGACCTGGACGACATCGGCCGCCCCGGCACCAGCAGCCTGCTGGAACTGCCCATGTCCATCCGGCCGCGGCGGTTCGATCCCGTGCGCGGCCCGCTGGGCTGGCTGTTCCGGGCACCAGGGGCGTACCGCACCGCCGGCCGGCTGGCCGGCATCGACTGGCTGCGGCCCAACGGCCGCAACGGCGCGGCGCTGATCCGGCTGGCCGCGCGGCTGTGGCGGTCGGACGCGCCGTATGCGCAGTTCGCGCTGCACTCCTCCGAACTCATGCCGGGCGGCAGCCCGACCTTCCGCACGGCCGAGGACATCGAGCGCCTGTACCGCGACCTGGAGGCGCTGTTCGAGGCCATGGCCCCCCGCTACGCCGGCTGCACGCTCCAGGACTTCGCGCGCGGCTACGCGCCGCCGCCGACGGTGTGCCCCGGCCGGACGATCTTATCCCACACGGCCTTCCCCCCGCTCGACCCGCCCGTCATCCGATGATCAGGCGCTCCTGCTCGAAGGCCAGGTAGGCGGCCTGCGTGCGGTTGGACGCGCCCAGCTTCCTCAGGACGTTGCGGACGTGCACCTTCACCGTGCTTTCGCACATGCCCAGCTCGTAGGCGATGATCTTGTTCGATTTCCCCTCGCGCAGGCATTTCAGCACGGCGTGCTGGCGCGGCGTCAGCTGGCCCACCGTCTCGGGATCGGCGTGCGCCGGGCCGAGCGCGGCCGCCGGCAGGTCGCCGCCCGCCGCCGGCCAGTGCGTCAGCTCCGCCAGCGGCGCGGTCGGGATGAAGGTTCCGCCCGCCGCGACCAGCCGGATGGCCTGCAGCGCCACGCTGAGCGGCGTGCGCGTGGTCACGTAGCCGTGCACGCCCAGCGCCAGGCTCTTAAGGATGGCGCCGGCTTCCTCGACCTCGGAAATGACCACGAGGTTGCGCCCGCCCGCGCTTTCCTTCAGCTCCCGGATCGCCGAAACGACACGGTCGTCGGCGAAGTCCCGCCCGCCGATGTTGAACACGACGACGCTCACCGGCGCTTCCGAGCGAAGCGTCGCACGCGCCCCATCGACAGAAGACGCCTCGATGACGGAGAATCCCGCGTCGCCGGACGACAACCCTAACGACAGACACTCACGAGTAAACACCTTATCGTCAAGCAGCAGGATCGTCTCGTCCGCCCTCCTCTTCTTGCCGTTCCGCCACCGAAGTTCATGCCCATCCCGTACCGTCTCGTAACCCTGCTCAGCTCCTCCCTTCCGATTCTCCCCTTCCGCGATTTTGATGGGATTGATTCCCTTGTCGCCATTCACGGCTCGCGCGCATTGCATCTATCGCCCTCTCATGGTGCGTTATTTTATTTCTGCACTTCATTCTTTTATTGCCGGCGATTCGCCGCTGACTCATCAAAGAAGACTATCAGACAATAATCAACCAACGCCTTTCGACTCCATTCTTCTTAACAGACCCTTTTCGTCAACCTGTGGCGATTCAGCAACTCAAATATCGGATGAGGGATTTATCTTACCACCACAGAGATATTCCATCGCTCCACATATGCCTCTTCTGGATAGCATCGCGCCGGCGACATTCGCTTTCCGGCCCGTCAAAGGGCTGCGGCCCCAGTGCGCGCGATGGTGGACGCCGCGCCGGGCGACCTCCGGCCCACGGCTGGGCGTTGGCCGAAGACCGCGCGGGTCCACCTGATCTTAAAGAGAATTTCTTACCGAGACTTCGCACCCATTACGCGAGTAACGGTCCCCCGGCGCGGCCGCTCAGGGCTTCTTCGTCTCGATCTCGTCCAGCACCGCCTCCGGGGCGACGTCCTGGGTGATCTCCTCCAGTTCACTGTCGACCTCCGTCCGCACGCCCAGGTGGTCGGCGATGGCCCCCACCAGGGCGGCCAGCTTGGTCACCTCGTGCTCGGCCAGCAGGCCGATCTGCAGGTCCAGGTCGGCGCGCTTGTCCGCCTGCGCCGCCATGCGGTTCTGGCTGATCAGCACGAAGGTGGACAGGAAGATGGCCTCCACCGACGCCATCATCGCCAGCACGACGAAGGACTCGTCCCACTGCGGGACGCCGGGGATCCAGCCCAGGTTGGCGACGATCCAGAAGCCGAAGAAGGCGAGGTGCAGGTAGACGAAGCGCATGCTGCCGGTGAAGCGGGTGATCGCCTCCGCCACCTTCTCCTGCGCGCTGGCTTCCGCCTCCTCGCGGCGGCGGCGTTCCTCCAGCGCCCGGATGTTGCGCTCCAGCACGGAACTGAGGCCCGGCGGTTCCGGCGACGGCGCGGTGGGGCCGGTGCGGCGCGCGCCCTTGAAGCGGTGTTCGGCCATGATCGTTCCTGAGCAGAGTACCTCCACCAGAGAACCCAGGCGCCCATCCGGGGTTCCCCCGCGCCGCCGGCCCTGCGCGCAAACCTTGCCCCGGCGCCCGGTCTGCGGGAAACATGGGGCGACGCCGCCAATGAACGCCGGCGGCGACGCCGCCAAGGGAGTCCCCGCATGCCGATGCCCGACGCCATCATCTTCGACTTCGACGGCGTGCTGGTGGATTCGGTCAACATCAAGACCGAGGCCTTCGCCGAGCTGTACCGCCCGCATGGCGAGGAGGTCGCCCGGCAGGTCGCCGCCTACCAGCGCGCGCACGGCGGCATGACCCGCCATGCCAAGATCCGGCATTTCGGAGCCACGCTGCTGGGCCGCGCGCCGACCGATGCGGAGGTCGACGCGCTGGCCGCCCGCATGGGGGCCCTGGTGGAGGAGAAGGTCACCGCCTGCCCGATGATCGCCGGCGCGCGCGACTTCCTGGACCGCCATCACGCCCGCGTCCGCCTGTTCGTCGCCTCCGCCACGCCGGAGGCGGAGCTGCGCCGCATCGTCGCGGGCCGCGGCCTCGCCCCCTACTTCCGGGGCGTGCATGGCTCGCCCACGCCGAAGGACCGCGTGGTGGCGCAGATCGTGCGCGCCGCCGCGCTGGACCCGGCGCGCACCGTCATGGTCGGCGACGCGGAGGAGGACCGCGCCGCTGCCGCGGCCAGCGGCGTGCCCTTCATCGGCGTGCTGGCGCCCGGCCAGCCCAGCCCCTTCCCGCCCGGCGTGCCGACCATTCCCGACCTGCGCACGCTGGAACCGGCAATCCTCGCGCTCGGGTGATCGGCGCTTGGGTGAGTGCGCCGGGGTGATCGGTGGGGCCGCCGCCCTGCGGCAAAATCGCACCCGTTCGCACGCACGCAGAAAAACGCCCATTCCGCGCCTGCATTCGTGGCGAAATCCTTAAATACCACTCAAAAGCCGAGAAATTGTGCGCGTTGACACGCCACGATCACCCTGCCACGATCGGATAATCCAAATCGGATCTAAGTAATACTCGGGTATGCAATCTTGCTGAGACATGCGCCATGACGTCCGCCGGCGTTGGGTACATCGACGTTGAGATCAGTGAAGTCGGTCCACGTGATGGTTTACAGAGTTTGAAGGGATTTGTGCCGACCGCCACGAAGACGGCGTGGATCACGGCGGAAGCCGCGGCCGGCGTGCGCGAGATCGAGGTGTGTTCGTTCGTCCCGGCCTCGGTGGTGCCGCAGTTCACCGACGCCGCCGCGGTGGTGGAACACGCGCTGTCCATCCCCGGCCTGACGGTGGCGGCCCTGGTCCCCAACCTGAAGGGGGCGCAGAACGCGGTGGCCGCCGGGGTGCACAAGATCACCTTCACCCTGTCCGCCAGCCGCAGCCACAGCCTCGCCAACGTGCGCCGCACGCCCGACGACCAGTTGGCGGAGTTCGCCCGCATCGTGGCGTTCTGCCGCACGCTGGATCCGGCGCGCCGCCCCTTCCTGTCGGCCGGCCTGTCCACCGTGTTCGGCTGCGTCTACGAAGGCGCCGTGGACGAGGGCGAGGTCTGCCGCCTCGCCGCCGCCCTGGCCGAGGCCGGCGCGGACGACGTCAGCCTCGCCGACACCACCGGGTCCGCCCACCCCGCGCAGGTCCGCCGCGTCGTGAACGCCGTGCGGGCGGAGGTCGGCGGCCGGCTGACCGCGCTGCATCTGCACGACACGCGCGGCCTCGGCCTCGCCAACGTGCTGGCCGGGCTGGACGCCGGCATCCGCTCCTTCGACGCGGCGCTGGGCGGCCTGGGCGGCTGTCCCTTCGCGCCCGGTGCCTTGGGCAACATCGTCACCGAGGACCTCGTCTACATGCTGGAGGCGATGGGCCTGCGCACCGGCGTCGACCTGGACCGCCTGCTGGAGGCCCGCCGCCTCGTCGAGGCCGTCCTGCCCGGCGAACGCTTCGTCGGCCACCTGCACCGCGCCGGCGTGCCGAAGGGGTTCCGCCCCGCCACGATCCCCATTTCCGCCGCCACCGGCGCCGCCTGACCGACCCGGAAATCCCCCATGCACGCCACCGCTTCCGACCCCGCCTCCCCCACCGAGAGCGCGGCCGCTCCGCTCGCCGGCATCCGGGTCCTCGAACTCGACCACATGGTGATGGGGCCGTCCTGCGGCCTCGTGCTGGCCGACCTGGGCGCTGACGTGGTCAAGGTCGAACCGCTCCCCAATGGCGACAAGACGCGCCGTCTCACCGGCTCCGGCGCCGGCTTCTTCGTCACCTACAACCGCAACAAGCGCTCCATCGCCGTCGATCTGACGAAGCCGGAGGGGACGGCCGTGGTGCGCCGCCTCGCCGCGCGCTCCGACGTGCTGATCGAGAACCTGCGCCCCGGCTCGGTGGAGCGCATGGGGCTGGGCTACGAGGATCTGGCTCCGCTCAACCCGCGCCTTGTCTACTGCTCCATGAAGGGGTTCCTGCCCGGACCGTACGAGAACCGCACGGCGCTGGACGAGGTGGTGCAGATGA
>NZ_DASPMG010000443.1:0-2651 GCF_035627195.1 Azospirillum sp. | reverse complement strand
GTACATCTTCTGATGCGCCCGCAGCTCCACGCGTTTCTTCATGGGATCGCGCACCCGGAGCCGC
The DNA here is from genome assembly GCF_035627195.1 of Azospirillum sp. Classification (GTDB taxonomy): domain Bacteria; phylum Pseudomonadota; class Alphaproteobacteria; order Azospirillales; family Azospirillaceae; genus Azospirillum. The sequence continues at coordinate 2,587 of NZ_DASPMG010000443.1, read as the reverse complement.
GACGCAAGCGATTCCGCAAGGCTGAGGATCACCGACGCCTCCAGCCGCAGGCCGCGGTGGTTGATCTGGTCGGGCAGGGACGAGGCCCGCTCCAGGAGGCGGTCGGTGTGGTCCAGCACGCGGTCGAAGATGGCACGCAGCTTGGCGTCGCTGTCCTGCTCGACCAGACGCTCGACGCTGACGTGCGCCTCCTCGAACCAGGCGAGCGGGATGTAGCAGCGGCCGAGCTGGACCCAGTCGTCGCGCACGTCCTGCAGGTGGTTGAGGATCTGCAGCGCCGAGCACAGCGCGTCGGCGGCGGGGCCGGCCTCGGCACCCTCGCCGTGCAGCTCCAGCAGGTAGCGGCCGACGGGGTTGGCGGAGAAGCGGCAGTACAGCAGCAGGTCGTTCCAGGTGTGGCAGCGCGCACCCACCGAGTCGCGGCGGAAGGCGCGCAGCACCTGCCGGGCGTGGCGGTCGGACACGCCGGTCTCCTGCAGGCTGGCGCGCAGGTCCAGCGCCGGCTTCAGGTAAGCGTGCTTGGCCTGGCCCGAGGTCAGCGCGCGTTCCAGCGCGTCCAGGTAGGCCAGCTTGCTCTCGGCTTCCAGGTCCGGATCGTCGGCGATGTCGTCCGCCAGACGCACGAACCGGTAGAACGACAGCACGTGCGGGCGCAGATGGCGCGGCAGCAGGCGCGAGGCGACGGGGAAATTCTCGGCGCTCGCTTCCTTGCGGGCGAACGGTCCGGCTTTCGCGGTGGTCGGTGGTGCGACGTTGAAATCGGCCATGGCGTGAAGCCTGCTCCTGCACGGGCATCGGGGGCTGGCGTGGTGACGTCTCTCGACTAATATAATCGCCGCGGCGGCTTTGCCCCGCCTCCAAGGTACATCCACCCCTATTTTTCCGCATCGGCACCCTATGGCGAACCAAACCACCGAACTGTCCTATAGCGGACAGGAGGTTCGGAAATACGACAACGACCGTTTCCTGACGTGCCTATTCGCTCCGGCGGACCGGCGCGAGCATCTGTTCGCCCTCTATGCCTTCAACCTGGAGGTGGCGAAGACGCGGGAAGTGGTGAGCGAGCCGCTGCTCGGACAGATGCGCCTGCAATGGTGGCGCGACAGCGTCGCCGCCGTCTACGGCGAAGGCACGCTGCCCCAGCACGAGGTGGTGCGGCCGCTGGCCGAGGCGGTGGCCGCGCACGGGCTGACGCGGCGGCACTTCGACACGCTGATCGACGCGCGTGAAGCCGACCTGGATGACGAGCCGCCGGCCAGCCTGGACTGCCTCGTCAACTACGCCGAGGCGACGGCGGCGCCGCTGGTCCGGCTGGCGTTGGAGGTGCTGGGAACGGGCGGCGATACTGAGACGGGGGCGGAGGCGGGGGCGGAGGCGGCGCGGCACGCCGGCATCGCGCACGCGCTGACCGGCATCCTGCGCGCCGTGCCCTTCCACGCGCGGCAGGGCCGCGTGATGCTGCCGGCCGACCGGCTGGCCGCGCACGACGTCCGCCCGCGCGACGTGATGGGCCGTGCCAAGGAGCCCGGCGTGCGGGCGGTGATCGGCGAGGTGGCCGCGGTGGCGCGCGAGCATCTGGCGGCGGCGCGGGCGCAGCGTCGCTCCGTGCCGCGGGCGGCGCTGCCGGCGCTGCTGCCCGCCACCCTGGCCGGTGCGCACCTGGACGTGATCGCGCGCGCGGACCACGACGTGCTGGCGCCGCGCGTCCTGATGCCGAACCCCTTCCGCCCGGCCCGGCTGGCCTGGGCGGCGTTCCGGGGGCGGTACTGACACCCCTCTCCCGCCACGGGAGAGGGTTTGGGGCTTACGCCCCCCGCACCTGCCGGATGAAGCGGTCGACCTCGCCGGTCAGGCGGTTGGACTGGCGGGTCAGCGCCTGGGCGGCGGCCAGCACCTCGCCGGCTGCGGTGCCGGTGCCGTGCGCGGCCTGCTGCACGTCGTCGATGGTGGTGGAGATGACCTGCGTGCCCTGGGCCGCCTGCTGAACGTTGCGGGCGATCTCGCGGGTCGCTGCGTCCTGCTGCTCGACGGCCGCCGCGATGGTGGTGGCGATCTCGTTGATCTCGGCGATGGTGCGGGTGATCTCGACGATCGCCTCGACGGCGCTGCTGGTGGCGCCCTGCATGGCGCCGATCTGCTGGCTGATCTCCTCGGTCGCTCGGGCCGTCTGGGTGGCGAGGCTCTTGACCTCAGACGCCACGACCGCGAATCCCTTGCCGGCTTCGCCGGCGCGGGCGGCCTCGATGGTGGCGTTCAGCGCCAGCAGGTTGGTCTGGCTGGCGATGTCGTTGATCAGGCTGACCACGTCGCCGATGCCCCTGGCCTGCTCGGCCAGCGACTGGATGGTGGTGTTGGTGGTCTCGGCCCGCTGGTGCGCGCGCTGGGCGATGGCGGCGCTCTGGCCGACCTGACGGGTGATCTCGCCGATCGAGCTGGTCATCTCCTCGGCGGACGCCGCGACCGTCTGCACGTTAGCCGCCGTCTGCTGGGCGGAGGAGGCGACGTTGGCGGCCTGGGCGCGACTCTGCTCGGCGGTGGAGGACAGGCGCTGGGCGTTGTCTTCCAGCTGCGTGGCGGCGCTGGTCAC
>NZ_DASPMG010000442.1:0-18339 GCF_035627195.1 Azospirillum sp. | reverse complement strand
TCGCTCATGCTTCGGTCCCGGCGCGCCGTGCCAGCAGCAGATGGTTCGTGTTGACGCGGAAGCGGCGCAGCCGGTGCCCGGACAGGAAGCGGCGCGAGGCGACCACCGTGGCCGGCAGCCCGGCGGCGGCCAGCCGATCCGGCGCGTCGTTGCCGTAGATGCGGTAATGGTAGGGGTGGCCATAGGCCGCCAGCCGCTTGGCCGGCGTGTCGTTGGCCGGATCCTCCTGCGTCGGTCGACGGGGATCGAAGGGGAACATCAGCACGGCCCAGCCGGACGGCTTCAGCACGCGCGCCAACTCGGCCATCGCCATGCGGTCGTCGGCGACGTGCTCCAGCACGTGGCTGGACAGCACCACGTCGAAGCGGCCGGCGGGAAAGGGCAGGGCGGTCAGGTCCGCCTGGACGTCGGCGAAGGGGGAGTAGCGGTCGACGGTGACGTAGCCGCGCCGGTGCCGGGCGCGGAACGCCGCCTCGAAGCAGGGCTCGGGCGCCGTGTGCAGGACGCGCAGCGTGCGGCGGAAGAAGCGCGTGCGCTCCGCCAGGAACAGCCACAGGAAGCGGTGCCGCTCCAGCGAGCCGCAGTCCGGACACTGCGCGTTGCGCCGGCCCGACACGCCGAAGGGCAGGAAGCGCCGGGCGCGGCGCCCGCACACCGGGCATTCCAGCATGCCCTTGGCGGGGACCAGCCCCTTGCGGGCGCGGTAATGGGCGGGGCGGCGGTAGACCGACGCCTCGTCGAGGCCGCCGCGGCGGATGTCGGGGAGCAGGCGGGAGAGACCGTGCAGCATGCGCTCAGAACAGCTCCCGCTCAGAACAGTTCGACGTCGCCGTCGATGGCGGTGGTGCGCAGCCGCTCCATGAACGACGCCTCGCTGCGCGCGATGTCGTGCACGTGCTCGTCGCCGATCAGACGGCGCTGCGTGCGGCCCGACGTGGGATAGAAGCGGATGGCCCGCGCGGCCGAGCCGCCGACGTCCCAGCTCATGGTCGGGATGCCCTCGGCCGCCAGGTATTCCATGACGAATTCGACGTTGTGCTGGCCGGCGTCGCTCATCAGTGCACGCATCTTGGCGCCGCCGAACACCTTGGCCCGCAGCCGGTCGCGCCGGTGGGTGATGGCGAGCATGCGGTTGATCAGCTGCTCCATGGCGGCACTGCCGTAGCGCGACGAGCCGGACAGGATGTCGCTGCCCGAGTCGGGCAGCAGGAAGTGGTTCATGCCGCCGATGCGCGCGACGGGATCGAAGACGCACGCCGCGACGCAGGAGCCCAGCGTGGTGGTGATGATGACGTCGTCGGCGTCGCTGACCACGCAGCCGCCGACGACGATGTTGATGACCTCCGCGCCGCCCAGGCGCTGGTCGCGGTAGCGGTTGGCGAAGTCGCCCGCGTCGTCCGGAACGGCGGCGCGGAGCCGGCTCGTCTGGCCGGTCATCCTGTGACCGATGGTCTTGTTCGGGGGCGGCCTGGTTCCGTGGAGCGGCATGGGCGGGCGGTCGTCCCTCGGCTGTGCCGCGCGTGGCGCGCGGCGGCTTCGCCAGTCTAGGCGGATAACCGCGGCGCGCCAATGGGGTTGCTTCGGCAGGGATGCCCGGCGGGGATGTTCAGCGGTGGGCGTACAGCCCCTGCGCCTCGTCGATCAGGCGGCGGGCGGAGGCGAGGTTTTCGTTGAGGCGGCGCAGGTTGCCCTCGTTCGGTGCGCCCGGCGCGTCGCAGAGGTCGAGCAGGCCCTCGGCCTCGTCAAGGAGCATCCAGCAGCGCACGAAGCGTTTCCCGTCCAGCATCCCTTCTCTCCATTTTCCCGCATCCGGCGGTAAACGGGCGGCGGCTCGGCACCACCGATGGAGGTAGCATGCGGCCTGAATCCGGTCCGCACATGCGCTAATAACGCATGAGTCACGCCCGCGTCATGCGGCCGTAACATATGTTCAATAACCACCCGCCCACAGGGCCAGCAGGTCGGATTGCAGCGCGCGGGCGCGCGTCAGCCAGGCGCGGGCGTCGGCCGGCATCTCGGCGACGCGGCGGTCCATGGCGGCGTCCATCGCCCGGCGGCGGGCGTCGTCGCCGGCGAAGAAGACGAAGCCCAGCCGGCGGCCCAACGCGGTGCGCAGCGTGCCGGCCAAGCCCTTGGCGTAGGCGAGCGTGCCGGACTTCGCCCTGACGCCCGGCAGCGGCCCGCTCTCCTCGTCGCCGGGCAGGAGGTCGAACAGGGCGGGGCCGCCTAGCCGCAGGATCGCCGCCGTCTGCCGCGGCGTCATGCGCGACGCCGTGGTGAGGCCGGAACCGTTGGCGAGCGCGAAGCCCGTCCAATCCACGTCCGGCCGCTGCGTGCGGACCCAGGCGGCCACGGCGGCACCCGCACCCGCCAGCGTGTCCACCCGCGGGTCGACCCGGCGGGCGGCGGCCAGCGCGACCAGTTCGGCGGACAGGTTGTTCGAGTACCTCAGCACGCCCGCCGCCACCGCGGCCAGCGGCGCGCTGTCGTGCGCGGCGAGGAGGAGGGCGCCGGCCGGCACGGGCCGGGCGACCGGGGCGGGCAGCGCGATGCCGCGCTCGGCCGCCACGGCGCGGAACACGGTGGCGGCGGCCAGCGCCGGCCGCGTGACCGGCAGCCACGTGCGCTCGGCCACGCCGGGCAATGCCGCGAAGCGCCAGCGCTCGCCCTCCTTGCCCTCCAGCGGCGTGAAGGGGGCGGTGCCGTCTGGGGCGACCTCGATGGCGACGCTGGCGAGGCGATGGCGGCCGCGGTCGGAGACCGACCATGCCTCCGCCTGCACCGGCCCGCCCGCCGCGGGGCGCCGCCACGCCAGCTGGAAGCGGTTGAAGTTGAGCGACAGGGCGGAAACGCCGGTGTTGTAGCCGGCCGTCCACGGCTGCCCGGCGTCGATCTCCGGCAGTTCGGGGAGCGCCGTGGAGTCATAGGCGAAGCGCCCGGCAACGCGCTGGATGCCCTGCGCCGCGAGAGCGTCGGCGAGCGCGATCAGTTCGCCGGTCGCCAGCGTCGGATCGCCGCCGCCCTTCAGGAACAGGTCGCCGTGCAGCACGCCGTCGCGCACCGCGCCGGTGGCGTGCAGGCCGGTGGTGAAGCGGTGTTCCGGCCCCAGCAGCGCCAGGGCCGCCAGCATGGCCGGCACCTTGGCGACGGAGGCCGGCACGAACGGCCGGTCGGCCTGCCGCGCCGCCAGAGCCCGCCCGTCCTCCAGGTCGAACAGCAGGTAGCCGACGTCGTCGGCGGTGAAGCCGTGCCGGGCCAGCGCGTCGGCGTCGTCCGGCACCAGGGGGGCGGCGCAGGCCGACACCGCCAGCAGCAGGACCGCAATCAGCGCCGCAGCGCCACACCGCAGGGAGGAGGAGAGGGCTCGCATGGACGCGAGTTTAGCGCAGGCGTGGCGCAGCGCGCCGCACCAATCCGTGGGCCACCGCTGTGACGGAAATAGGAATACGAATTTTTCACCGTTTCCTTATAGTTTGTTGCAAAGACGTTCCGGGCTCAGGGGACCTCCAGCCGGACAGCGAAGGCAGGCGGCATGATCTCACGGCGGCGCGAAGCGAAGTTCGAGGTGGTGGTCGAGCAGGGCGGCCGGCCGAACATCGACGGCGTCTTTCCCGACGAACGGCTCGCCATGGAGCGGGCCAAGTACCTGCTCAGCCTTGCGAAATACTCCGTCGTGCGCGTCGTCAAGGTGAACGACGCCGGCAAGGAGGAGACCGTCTTCGAAAAGGCCTACATGGGCGGGGGCAAGGTCACCACCATCTCGCACATCGAGACGGCGGCCTACTGCGCGGACGTCCTGCAGGTCTATTCCTTCGACAGCCGGATGACGCTGCTGCGCCTGTTCCGCGCCTATTTCGACGACCAGGCGGTGATCCCGGCCGAGCAGCTGCACCGGTACTTCCCCCTGCGCTATTTCGAGCGCGAGGCGACGCTGTTCAACCCGGGGCTCAGCCGGCTGGCCACGCTGCAGGCGCCGATGGCGGGCGTGAAGGTGTTCGACCGCCAGGACCAGCTCGTGAAGCTGTTCAACGAGGTGAAGGCCCTGGCGCAGCACGCCGAGGATCTGGCCCCGTTCGACGAGGCGCTGTCGCGCCGGGGCGTGACGGCGCTGCTCGAGCAGGCGGCGGCCGAGCGGCCGCCGGAACAGCGCGACCGCATCGTCACCCACGCCTTCTCGACGGCGCTGGAACCCTTCCGCGATTGGCCGCAGAAGCTGAAGGCCATCCTGCGCTTCCACGTGGAGGGGGAGCCGGAGGCCGAGCGCGTCGTCGACGAGCTGCTGTGCGAGACGGTGGACGGGCGCGAGCCGATCAAGACGCTGATCGGCTACGCGCCCGACCTGTCATCGGCGCTGCTCAGCCTGCTTGCCGCCGTGCGCGGCGAGCTGGACGACCGCCTGCCGCACACCGACGGGCTGCTGGACCTGTCGAACGCGGTGGCGGGCGGCACCCTGACGCGGGTGAAGACGGCGCTGCTGAACCGGGTGCAGGGCGGGCTGGAGGGCAGCCACCCGCTGACCCGGTCGGGGCTGGCGGCGGACGCCAAGGCGCTGCAGGCGATCGTCGACCGGCTGGCCGCCTTCGACGGCTACATGGGCGGCCCGGCGATGGCGTCGGCGCTGACCAAGCGGGCCAAGATGGCCATGGGCACCGACGGGCACGACCTGCCGTTCGAGGAGACGGTGACGTTCCTCGCCGGCCGCCTGGGCGGGCCGGCCGCGCGCATCGGCTACCTGCTCGACCTCGCGTCCAGCGAGTTCGGGCGGCGGCGGATGAGCTATCTCGTGCAGCGGGTGGCCGACATCTTCGGCCGCGTCAAGTCGGCGCGGGAGCTGGCGCCGGCGGGGGCCAGCCTGGACGAGATGCGCGACGGGTTCGGCAAGCGGCTGCGCGCGGCCGGCATCCCGCGGCTGCTGGCCGATCAGCTGATCGCCAAGATCGCCGCCATTCCGGACGACGAGCGGGCCTTCCTGCCGCTGGTCGTCACCGGCGATACGGTCGACCTGTCGAAGCCCAGGAAGACGGGGGCCAAGCTGGTGCTCAGCCTTGGCGGGCGGCGGCTGGTGATGCCGGACGAGGGGGCGCAACTGGTCATCGGCCGCTCGCACGATTGCCAGATGCGGCTCGACGTCGCCTCCGCCTCGCGCCGGCATGCGGTCATCGACGTGCGGGGGGAGGACTTCGTTCTCTCCGACCACAGCCGCAACGGGACCCGCGTGCTGCCGGCGGGCGGCGAGGGGCAGACGCTGACCAACGGCGAGTCCCTGCCGCTCAAGGGCCGGGGAGAGATCGTCATCGGTTCCCCCCAGGCCGGCGAGACGCCGGCCCGGATCGCCTTCGAGGTGCGGGGGTAGGGGTCAGAAATACTTGGCCAGATTGGCGCGGATGCGCTCCAGCACCGGCGCCGGCTGGGCCGGCAGGTCGAAGGGCTGGCCGGTGATGGTCTCGTACGCGGTGATGTAGACGCGCGCCGTTTCCAGGACCATCTCCGCCGGGATCTCCGGGACGGCGTCCTTGTAGGGGTCGCAGCGCTCGCTCACCCAGGTGCGCACGAAGTCCTTGTCGAAGCTCTCCGGCCGCTTGCCGGCGGCGACGCGCTCGTCATAGGTGCTGCGGAACCAGTAGCGGCTGCTGTCCGGCGTGTGGATCTCGTCGGCCAGGAAGACCTTGCCGGACTCGTCCACGCCGAACTCGTACTTGGTGTCGACCAGGATCAGGCCGCGCCGTTCCGCCAGCTCGCGCCCGCGGGCGAAGAGCTTCAGCGCCACGTCGCACACCTCCTCCCACTGCGCCTTGGGCAGGATCCCGCGCTCGACGATCTCCTGCGGCGACAGGGGCGCGTCGTGGTCGCCGATGTCGGCCTTGGTGGTGGGGGTGATGATGGTCTGCGGCAGCTTGGCGTTGTCGTGCAGCCCGTCGGGCAGGCGCACGCCGTACATCTCGCGCTGGCCGGCCTTGTACATGGACAGCACCGACGTCGACGTGGTGCCGGCGAGGTAGTCGCGCACCACCACTTCGACCGGGAGGATCGTCAGACGCTTGCACACCACGACGTTGGGGTCGGGGTATTCGATGACGTGGTTGGCGACGATGTCCTTCGTCTGCTCGAACCAGTAGCGTGCGGTCTGCGTCAGCACCTGCCCCTTGAAGGGGATGGCGGTGAGGATGCGGTCGAACGCGCTCAGCCGGTCCGAGGCCACGAGGATGCGGCGCCCGCCGGGCAGGTCGTAGTTGTCCCGCACCTTGCCGCGGTAGTGGTTCGGCAGCTCGGGGATGTCGGCGTCCCACAGCACGTTCTTGAGGTGCGGGGCGAGCGCGTTCACGTCGATCATGGGAAGGACCTGCCGGAAGGGAAGCCGTCGGTTGAAGGCTGGCAAACCTAGCCCCCGATGACGCGTTCAGGCAAGCGCTTCGCTCAGAAGACCTTCATCTGCCGGCCGCCGTCCTTCCGGTAGACGTGGACGTGGTAGCCGGCCATGGGGTTGCGCTGGAGGTAGTCGATCAGGTCGTGCTCCGTCCGGTCGGTGGCGTTGCGGATCAGCACCTGCCACACCGGCTCCATCGTGCCGCGCTTCGTTTCGTTGTGGGGCAGCATGATGAAGCCGGCCCATTCCGGGGAGAAGTCGGCGAGGTAGCTTTCGCTGTAATGGCGCATCATCGCCGCGTCGTCGACGTTCACCTTCTCCATGTTCTCAAAGCAGACCCTGATGTCCATGATCTCCTCCGCATGGGGTTCTCCGTTGGAAGGATATGGATCGCCGGGAAGGGCGCTTCCATGCCGCCAAAGGGCATGGGACGCAAGGCCGGTACGGGGTGCCGCCGTCTGGAAGATCGCAGGCGATCATTTGGCGGCGGCACCCGTGCCCAGGTCTGTGGAAGTCATGCCATGAAGAGGGAGCCGCTTGCCAGTTTTCGGGTGCGCGCGTTGTGTTCGCTTTCAAGGAAGCTGCGGAACATCGGCGAACACACAAGTCTTTCGATCTCGTGCCTTTCAAAGATAGGCAAGAAAGGCCCAGAGACCAATTCGTTGACAATTGCTTCTGCAGTTGCCGCAAGTTCGCTTGAAAGCGCTTCTATGGGCGAAGTTGCCGCCGCGATATCCAGAACGGACATGCGAATCTCCCGCCATGTAGGGAATGGTGCACCCCGTTGTTCGGGTGTTAACCAATAAGCTACGGAATTTCCAAGAAGACGCAAGAGACATATCTTGCGTGTGCGTGCTGTTTGTCGCGCTTGTTGTTCCGCGGCCACATTATCCCAGTGGATTACGTCTTTGACGACTGGTCATAATCTGTTCGGGGTTGGGGAGTATGACCGCCCGGGCGGCGGCGCTGCGCACGCGGCGTGCAGTTCCATGCATTCATGATGATCTGGACTGCAGCCACCGCCACTGTCTACTATCAAAAGTCGATCTTATGCCCGTGCATGCGCCGATATGTATCGGGCACCCGCATTTGAGAACCGAGGTTTTCGCCCATGGCCCGTCTGTTCGCGTCTGTTGCCGTCAATCTTTCCGGAGAAGGCAATCTCACTGGGGTTGTGTTCGATAATTTCACTGTGACGGCAAGCACGCCCACCGTGCTCAGCTATCATTATACCTATGGCGCGCACGATGTCATGGACGTCGCGATCGGCGGATCGCTGAGTTATTCGGCCAGCAATATTTGGGGTTCCGTCAATTCGTTTGTCGCCACAGCCCCCGGCGGCGGTGCAATGGTGTCGATCGACTTTCTCGACCTGAGCTTTTCCAGCGTCTACGAGATGTCCTACAAGCTGATCAACTCGTACATGTTCCGCAACGCGGACGTCATGGTCGGGTCGGCCTATGCGGACACGCTGGTCGGACGCGGCGGCGGCGACGTGATGCAGGGCATGGGTGGGGCCGACACATTGCGCGGCGGCGACGATGGCGACCAGATGTACGGCAACCTGGGGGCCGACCAGATGTCCGGCGATGCCGGGGGCGACTGGATGTTCGGGGGCCAGGACAGCGATTGGCTCGAGGGTGGCTCCGGCGACGACCTCATGCAGGGGAACATGGCCAACGACACGCTGGTCGGCGGCGACGGCGCCGACGCGCTGTTCGGCGGCCAGGGCGACGACGTGCTGAACGGCGGCCTCGGCAACGACACGCTGAACGGCAACCTGGGCAACGACACCCTGATCGGTGATACCGGCGCCGACCGTTTCGTCTTCCGCGCCGGGCAGGGCAACGACACCGTGTACGACTTCGCGGGCGCCTCGGGCGACCGGATCGAACTGGCGGCGGGGACCGCCTATACCGTCGCCACGGCGACCGAGGGCGCGGCGATCGTGCTGGCCACGGGCGAGACGCTGACCTTGAAGGGTGTGACGGCGGCGCAGGTCGTCGAGGGGTGGGTGGTCTTCGCTTAGGGGCCGCCGCGGTTCGGGGTGAGGCGCTCCAGGGCGCCGGCCAGCTGGCGGGGGGTGACCGGCTTGTGGATGACCTCGAAGCGATGCTCGGTCGCGTCCTGGTGGACCTCGCCGCCGGTCTCTCCGGTCAGGACGATGCCGGGGATGTCGGTGCCGAAGGTCTCGCGAACCCGCAGGATCGCCTCGGTGCCGGAGCGGCCTTCGCGCAGCCGGTAGTCCGCCACGACGACGTCCGGCCGCCGGCCGGCCATGCGCAGGCCGGCCAGCGCCTGATCGGCCGAGCCGGCGGCCAGCACCGCGTAGCCCCAGGACTCGAACGTCGCCTTCAGCGCGAGGAGCACGATGGCGTCGTCGTCCACCAGGACGGCGAAGCGGCCGTTCCCGGCGGCCTCCCCGGCCGGGACGGCGGCCAGCTGCGGGGCGTCCCGCCCCAGCGGCACCTCGATCGCGAACACCGATCCGCGGCCGGGCGCGGAGCGGACGTCGACCGGATGGTCGAGCAGCACGGACAGCCGCTGCACGATGGCGAGGCCCAGCCCGAGGCCGCGGTTGCGGTCGCGCTCGGGGTTGCCGACCTGGTGGAACTCCTCCCAGATCCGTTCCAGGTGGTCGGGCGGGATGCCGATGCCGGTGTCGTGCACCTCGATGCGCAGGCGCCCCGCGTGCTCGCGGCATTTGATGGTGATGCGGCCCGCGTCGGTGTAGCGCAGCGCGTTTTCCACGAGGTTGCGCAGCATGCGGCCGAGCAGAGTGGGATCGCTGCGCACCGCCGCCGGGCATGGCGTCATGTGCAGCTCCAGGCCCTTGGCCGCGGCGACCGGGGCGGAGGCGCTGGCGATCTGTTCGATCAGGTCGCCGACGGCGAAGGTTTCGACGGCCGGCTGCACGATGCCGGCGTCCAGGCGCGAGATGTCGAGCAGGCTGTCCAGCAGGTCGCGCAGGGCGTCCAGCCCGCGGCCCAGGTGCTTCAGCGCGTCCTGCCCCTTGGGCGCCACGTGCGGCTTCAGGATTTCCAGGAACAGCAGCAGCGACTGCATCGGCTGGCGCAGGTCGTGGCTGGCGGCGGCCAGGAAGCGGGACTTCGCGAGGTTGGCCCGCTCGGCGGCTTCCTTGGCCTGCTCCAGGGCCTCCTCGGCCCGCTTTCGCAGGGTGATGTCGATCACCGAGCCGACGAAGCCGAGGAACGCGCCGCCGTCGGCGAAACGGGGGGCGGCGGCGTCGATGGCCCAATGCCACTCCCCGTCGTGCCGGCGCAGGCGGTACTCCATCCGGAACGGCGCGCGCGTGGCGGTCGCCTCGTGGAACCGCCGCTCCGCCGCCGCCTGGTCGTCCGGGTGGACCGCGTCCAGCCAGCCGTGGCCCAGCGCCGTTTCCGGCGTCTGGCCGGTGAAGGCGTACCAGCTGCGGCTGAGGTAGGTGCAGCGCCCGTCCGGATCGGTCACCCACACCATCACCGGCGCGTTGTCGGCCATGTGGCGGAAGCGCGCCTCGCTCTCGCGCAGGGCCGCTTCGGCGCGCGCGCGCTCGTTCTCCGCCCAGGTGCGTTCGGCGACGTCGGCGGCCAGGGCGATTTCGGCCGCCGTCCAGTTGCGGGGTTCGGAATGGTGCAGGAACAGCGTCGCCGCCAGCCGCCCCTGCTTGACCAGCGGCACGGCCAGCACCGCGCGGATGGACAGCGCGGCGAAGGCCGCGGCGGCGGACGGCTCGCGCGTGCGCGCGTCGGTGCGCACGTCGGGCACCACGAGGGGGGCACCGCTGCGCAGGGCCGCCGCGATGGACGGCCCGAAATCGGCCAGGCGGTGGCGGCCGACGACGCTGGGGATGCGCCCGTCGCTCCAGTCCCGCCCGACGGTGAGCCATTCGCCGCTGTCGTCGATGTCGGTGTAGCCGACCTGCGCCACGTTCAGGCGCCGGCCCAGCATTTCCGCCGCCGCGGCGGTGATGGCGAGCGGGTCGCGCAGCTCGCGCTGCCGGTCGCCCAGCGCCAGCAGGAAGTTCTGGCGCCATTCGGCGAGCACCGTTCCGGTGGTTTCCGTGCAGGCGCAGAACATTCCGGCGACGGTGCCGCTCTCGTCCCGGACGGGGGAATAGGAGAAGGTGAACCAGGTCTGCTCCTCGTACCCGTTGCGCAGCATGGTGAGGGGGAGGTCCTGGTGGAACGTCGCCTCGCCGGCCAGCGCCCGGTCGACGAGGGGGCGGATATCCTCCCAGATGTCGCTCCAGATGTCGCTGAACCGGCGGCCCAGCGCCCGGGGGTGCTTCTCGCCGAGGATGAGCGCGTAGCTGTCGTTGTAGAGGAAGCCCAGCTCCGGCCCCCAGGCGACGAACATCGGGAACTTGGACGCAAGCAGCAGGCCCACGACGCTGCGCAGCGACTGCGGCCAGCCCTCGGGGGGCCCGAGCGGCGAGGTGGACCAGTCGTGCGCGCGCATGAGCGCGCCGACCCCGCCGCCGTCCGCGGGGAAGTGAAGCAGGGCCTGTCCGCTCGCCGGGTTACTCACGCACGCCGTCTCCTCCCGCCGACCGTGATCAAGCCGGCCCTCGAAGACAACTCGGCTCTTCGGCAGATGTTGCGGTGCCCGACGGCAGGACGGGCATGCATCGGTCCGGCGGGAAACGGTTTCCCTTCGCGGGCGGCTGCGTTATATATCGATTGTACATATCGCTCCAATCGAAGGATCGGCCATGCCCGTCCGCGCCCAGGTTTCCTTCGCCGGCCCCAACGCCTCGCCCGTGGGCGCCGAGCGCATCCGCCTCCTGGAGGCGGTGGCGCGGGAGGGCAGCATCTCGGGTGCCGCGCGGGCGGTGGGCATCACCTACAAGGCGGCCTGGGACGCGGTGGACGCCATGAACAACCTGTTCGGCCGCCCGCTGGTCGGCGCCCAGGCCGGCGGCCGGCGGGGCGGCGGCGCCACGCTGACGCCGGAAGGCATGCGGCTGGTCGAGACCTTTCACCGGCTGGAGGGCGAGCTGGCGCGGGCCTTCGGCGCGCTGGAGCCGGACCTTGCCGGCACCGGCATCTCGGCGGCCAACCTGATGTGGGGGTTCTTCATGCGCACCAGCGCACGCAACGCACTGCGCGGCACCATCACCGGCATCACCGACGGCGCGGTGAACGCCGAGGTGGCCCTGGCCGTGTCCGACAGCACGACCCTGACCGCCATCGTCACCCGCGACGCGGTGCGCGACCTGGGCCTGTTCCCCGGGCGCGAGGCGACGGCCCTGATCAAGGCGCCCTTCGTCATCCTGGCCCTCGCCGACGACGCGCGCCGCACCTCCGTCCGCAACCGCATCGAGGGCACCATCGCGCGGCGCGAGGACGGCGCCGTCAACACCGAGGTCTCGCTGGATATCGGCGGCGGCAAGACGCTGGTCGCCATCATCACCCGCCACAGCGCCGATGAGCTGGCCATCTCGGCCGGCCAGCCGGCCTGCGCGCTGATCGACGCCGGGCACATCATCCTGGCGGTCGACTGACGGCCGGCCCCGGAAGACCCGACGATGATCTGGCAACCCATCCTGCTGACGCTTCAGCTGGCCGCGCTGACCACGGTGATCCTGCTGCTGCTGGGCACGCCGCTGGCGTGGTGGCTGGCGCGTTCGCAGGCGTGGTGGAAGGAGGCGGTGGCGACCGTGGTGGCGCTGCCGCTGGTGCTGCCGCCCACCGTGCTGGGCTTCTACCTGCTGATGCTGCTGGGTCCCGACGGGCCGGGCGGCTGGCTGGCCTCGCTGTGGGGGGCGCGGTCGCTGGCCTTCACGTTCGAGGGGCTGCTCATCGGCTCCGTCCTCTTCTCCATGCCCTTCGTGGTGCAGCCGATCCGCAACGCCTTCGAGGCGTTCGGCGACCGTCCGCTGGAGGCGGCGGCGACGCTGCGCGCCTCGCCGCTCGACAGCTTTCTCACCGTGGCGCTGCCGCTGGCACGGAGCGGCTTCCTGACCGGCGCGGTGCTGGGCTTCGCCCACACGGTGGGCGAGTTCGGCGTGGTGCTGATGATCGGCGGCAACATTCCCGGCAAGACCCGCGTGCTGTCGGTGGCCATCTTCGACTATGTCGAGACCCTGCAATGGACCGAGGCGCATCTGCTGTCCGCCGGCATGCTGGTGTTCTCCTTCATCGTGATCCTGACCATGATGACGCTGGAAAAGCGCGTCGGGCGGGTGAAGCGGTGACGGCGCGGATGGAGGCCCGCTTCCGGGGGCGGCTGGGCGCCTTCGCCATAGACGTGGCGTTCGAGGCGCCGGGGCGCGGCGTCACCGCGCTGTTCGGGCCGTCGGGCTGCGGCAAGACGACGGTGCTGCGCTGCGTCGCAGGGCTCCAGCGGCTCGACGGGCGCTTCGCGCTGGACGGCGACGTTTGGCAGGACGGCGGCCGCTTCCGGCCGGTCCACAAGCGGCCCATCGGCTACGTCTTCCAGGAAGCGAACCTGTTCGCGCACATGTCCGTGCGCGCCAACCTGCTGTACGGCCATCGCCGCACGGTGGGGCGCGGCGTGCCGGAGACCATCCGCGAGGGCGAGGTGGTCGAGCTGCTGGGCATCGGCCGCCTGCTCGACCGCTCGCCGCAGAACCTGTCGGGGGGCGAGCGCCAGCGCGTCGCCATCGGGCGCGCCCTGCTGGCGCAGCCGCGCCTGCTGCTGATGGACGAGCCGCTGGCCGCACTGGACCGCTTCAGCAAGGACGAGATCCTGCCGTACCTGGAGCGGCTGCACGACGTGCTGTCCGTGCCCGTGCTCTACGTCAGCCACGACATCGCGGAGGTGGAGCGGCTGGCCGACCATCTGGTGCTGCTGCGGGACGGGCGGGTGGTGGCGTCCGGCCCGGTGCAGGAGTTGCAGGCCGACCCGGCGTTGCCCATCGCCCGCATGCCGGAGGCCGGCGTGACCCTGCCGGCCGTGGTGCAGGGGCACGAGCCGGCCTATGGCCTGACCACGCTGGACCTTGCCGGCGGGCGGCTGCAGGTGCCGGGCGACCTCGGCCCCGTCGGGGCGGGACGCCGCGTGCGCATCGCCGCAACCGACGTCAGCCTGGCGCGCCAGCCGTCGGCCGGCAGCACGATCCTCAACGTCATGCCGGCGCGCGTGGTCGCCGCCGAGCCGCAGGACGCGGTGCAGGTCATGGCGGTGGTGGCGCTGGGCGAGGACGGGCAGGGGGCCCGCATGCTGGCGCGCGTCACCCGCAAGTCGTGGGAGATGCTGGGTCTGGCGCCGGGCCAGCCGGTGTTCGCGCAGGTGAAGGGCGTGGCGCTGGTGTCGAAGGGGGTGGCGGGTGACTGACGCGCATGGGCATGCCGGCGCCGGGCGCGGGCGGATGGCCGCCTTCGGCGGGGGCGCCGTCATCGGCGCGCTGGGCGGGCTGATCGGCCTGGGCGGGGCGGAGTTCCGCCTGCCGCTGCTGATCGGCGCCTTCCGCTTCGCGGCCCTGGAGGCGGTGATCCTGAACAAGGCCATGAGCCTCGTCGTCGTCGCCTTCGCCCTGCCGTTCCGCATGGGGGCGGTCCCGCTGGACGCGGTGGCGGCGCACTGGGGCGTGGTCGTCAACCTGCTGGCCGGCAGTCTGGCCGGCGCGTGGCTGGGCGCCGGCTGGGCGACCCGGCTGCGGACCGAATCGCTCTACCGGGTCATCGCCGTCCTGCTGGTGCTGATCGCCGGTGCCCTGCTGTTCGGGCATGGGGAGGGCGGCGGGGAGCCGGTGGCGGCCGGCTGGCTTCAGATGGCGGCCGGCGTGGCGGCGGGGTTCGGCATCGGGGTCGTCGCGTCGCTGATGGGGGTGGCGGGTGGCGAGTTGCTGATCCCGACGCTGGTCCTGCTGTTCGGCGCCGACGTGAAGCTGGCGGGCAGCCTGTCGCTGGCCGTGAGCCTGCCCACGATGGTCGCCGGCTTCGCCCGCTACAGCCGCGACCGCAGCTTCACCGTGCTGGGCCGCAACCGGGCCTTCGTGGTGGTGATGGCGGCAGGGTCGGTGATCGGCGCGTTCGTCGGCGGGCAACTGCTGGGCGTGGTGCCGGGTGCCGTGCTGCTGCCGCTGCTGGCGGCGCTCCTGCTGGCCTCAGCCGTGAAGGTCTGGCGGCACGGGTGAGGCTACGCCGCCTTCGGCGGCACCGGTAAAGTCATGCCGCCTTCGGCGGCCGGCCTGACGGGCGGCGCGGGCGGTAGTGCGCCTCGAACAGCAGGGGGTCGCGCTCGATGGCCCGGCAGGCGATCTGCACCGCGCTGGGGATCCGGGCGGTTCCGTTCTTGTAGGTGTGGAAGGTGCTCAGCGCGACGTCCAGGATGTCGGCGGCCTCCTGGTTGGAAAGGCCGAGATGATCTTGCCACGCGGTGAGGTCGGTGGAACTGAACGGGCGTTGCTGTTCGGCCAGCAATTCGAGGTGCACGCTGTCGATGGCGAGATCCTCGTTCCCTGCCCATTGGACGGCGCTGCCGTACTCGGCAATCTCCGGCCGGCGGAACACCGACTCGTCCCGCAACTCGGCGATGTCGTGGAAGCCGATCCACCCGGAAAGGTCAACCTCGTCCGTTCCGCCGTGGTCCCAGGTTACGGCCAGCACCTTGCCGGCGACGGCCTCGACGGCGGCGATCCGGCGGATCGGGCGGGGATCGGCGCCATGGACCATCTCAGTGTGCACGAGCCCCTCCATCACATCGGGTAGCGCGGGTTGATGCTGTTCCATTCTGCCACCAGGAGGGCGCGATTCTCGGCGGCCCATCCGGCAACCTGCTCCCAAACGGCCCTGCTCATCGAGCCGCGCAAAATCACCAGCGGGTCGATGCCGACCTGCACCTCGAAATCCGGGCCAATGACATGGAAGTGCGGCGGGTTGTGATCGCGGTTGCGGATGACCACCGCCACCTTCCCGAACACAACGAGCTTTCCCATCGTTCCCCCTGCCTGGCAAGGGAAATATAATCCGGAATCTGGACGGCTGCAACGGCACAGGTCCAGAAAGCGAAGGGTGGCTGGGGCGCCAGGATTCGAACCTGGGAATGGCGGTACCAAAAACCGCTGCCTTACCGCTTGGCGACGCCCCAATCCCGGAAAGGAGCGGCACCATAATCGCAAACGCGCGGCTGTGCAACGGGGTATGCCCGCGCGCCGTCACGCGGCGGCAAATGCAACCGGATGCAACGGGATGCAACGGATTTCGCCACGTGTTGCATTCGGCCATATCCCGCATTTTCCGTTGGACGCCACACGCGCAGGGAAAGGCCATGGTCACCCCGATCATGGCTTTCCCTAGGAATATTGTCAATCCGGGGCTACCGCCCCTCGCGCCGCCATGCCAGGAGGAGGGCGCCGAGCGCCAGGGCCAGGACGCCGGCGATGGGGAGCAGCGGCACGTCGGAGACGCCGGTCACCACGAAGTCGCCGTTGGCGCGCAGGCCGATCCAGCCGGAGCCGGACTGGTCGCGGTCGGGGCGCGTGCGGCGCACGTCGGGGCCGGCGCGGGTGGGGCCGGGGTAGTCGGCGATCCACTGCACGGCACCGTGCGTGGCGTCGGCCACCGGCTTCAGCCGGTCGCCGGTGGAGCGGACGTCGGCCAGCTCCGGCGGGTTGACCGCACCCACCACGGCCAGCGCCGTGCGCTCGCCGTCGGAGACGCGGTAGATGCCGGGCTCCGCCGCGATCACCGTCGCGGTGGCGCGGCCCGACTTGTCGTCCTTCATCTCCAGAGTGCGCGTCTCGTCCGAGGGCGTGGTCAGGGTGACGTTGCGCGGGTCGGGCTCCAGCGAGCGGCGCTCAACCGTGATGCGGTTGCCGTCCACGCGGGCGCGCAGGTCGTTCTCCTCCAGCTCCGGCTCCTTCATGAGCCAGTGGGCGAGGCGGCGCAGCAGCTCGGCCTGCGGGCCGCCGCCTTCGTAGCCGCGGCTCCACAGCCAGATCTGGTCGGACGCCAGCTGCGCCACGCGGCCCTCGCCGACGCGGTTGAGGACCAGCAGCGGCCGGCCCTGGGCGCCCTCCATCACCACGGAGCCGCCGTTGGGCTGCACCTCCACCTGATGGAACCAGCGGCCCCATTCGGGATCGGCGTCGATGCGGTCGCCGGGCAGGCCGGTGGTGACCGGGTGGCGCCGGCCAAGGTCGGTGACCTTCGGCTTGAACGGCTGGTCGAGCACCTGTCCCGTCGGTTCGGCCGGCAGGACGGAGCCCAGGGGCGTGCGGAACAGCGACAGCGGCGTGGCGAAGCCCTGGCCGCTGGTCTCCAGCAACGCACCGCCCTTCTCCACGTAATGCGCGATGTTCTCCAGGTACATCTGTGGCAGCACGCCACGGCGGCGGTAGCGGTCGAAGATGATCAGGTCGAACTCGTCGAGCTTCACCTCGAACAGTTCGCGGATGGGGAAGGCGATCAGCGACAGCTCGCGGATGGGCGTGCCGTCCTGCTTCTCGGGCGGGCGCAGGATGGTGAAGTGGACGAGGTCCACCGACGGGTCGGCCTTCAGCAGGTTGCGCCACGTGCGCTCCCCCGCGTGCGGCTCGCCCGACACCAGAAGGACGCGCAGCCGGTCGCGCACGCCGTTCACCACCACCGCCGCGCGGTTGTTGGCGAGCGTGAGTTCCTGCTTCGCCGCCTCCACCTCCAGCTCCAGCACGTTCTGGCCGCCGTGGGCGACGGGCAGGTCCAGGTGGAAGTCGCGGCCCACCGGCACCTGGACGGTGCGCGGCGCGCCGCCGTCCTGGCGCAGGGTCACCATGGCGTTGGGCGACTGGCGGCCGGGCATGTCGTCGATGCGGATGGTCAGCTCGACCGGCTTGCCGACGATGCCGTAGGCCGGCGCCTGCACGATGGCGATGCGGCGGTCGCCCTCGTCGCGGTTGCCGGTCAGCAGCGTGTGGATCGGCCCGATCTCGGCCAGCTTCGCCACGTTCTCCGGCACGTCGTGCACCTGGCCGTCGGTGATCAGCACCGCACCCGCCATGCGGCGGCGCGGCACGTCGGCCATGGCGCGGGTCAGCGCGTCGAACAGGTGCGTCTCGTTGATACCGCCGGCAGTGCCATCCCCGGCGCGCACCACGCGCACGTCCAGGTCGTCGAAGCGCTTCAGCTTGTCGGTGAGGTCGTTGAGGGCGCGCTCGGCCCGTGGGCGGCGGTCGCCGATGTTCTGGCTGGGGGAGTCGTCCACCACGACGATGGCGACGTCCTTGATCGGCTCGCGCTTCTCGTTGACCAGCGAGGGGTTGAGCAGCGCCACCGCCAGCACGGCCAGCGCCAGCAGGCGCCACAGCACGCCGCGCGCGCGCCGGAACAGGCCCAGCAGCACGACCGCCAGCGCCACGGCGAACAGCGGCGCCAGGATGCCCCAGGGGAGCAGCGGGGACAGCGCGATCGACATGCCGTCCATCATTGGCCCTCCATCATTGGCCGAGCCTCTCAAGGATGGCGGGCACGTGCACCTGATCGGCCTTGTAGTTGCCGGTCAGCGCGTACATCACGACGTTGACGCCGACGCGGAAGGCCATCTCGCGCTGGCGTTCGCCGCCGGGCACCACAGCGAACTGCGCCTGCCCCGTGCGCGGGTCGACGGCCCAGGCCGCGGCCCAGTCGTTGGCGCCGACGATGATCGAGGACACGCCGTCGTTGGCCTTGCCCTCGCGCGCCTCCACCCACACCTCGCCGCCCGCATAGCGGCCGGGGAAGTCCTGGAGCAGGTAGAAGGACTTGGTCAGCACGTGGTCGGGCGGCACCGGGGCCAGCGCCGGCACGTCCAGCCCGGCCACCAGCTTCTGCAGGGCCATGCTGCCGGGGCCGGCGCCGGGCATCAGGGAGGCCGCCTGATCGCGCGTGTCGAACAGGATGGTGCCGCCGTTGCGCAGGTACTCGTTCACCCGACCGCGCGCCCGATCGGACAGCGGCGGCTGCGTGGCGGTGACCGGCCAGTAGAGCAGGGGGAAGAAGGCCAGTTCGTCCACCTCGATGTCCACGGCCTGGGTGCCGGCGGTCTCCACG
>NZ_DASPMG010000441.1:0-16502 GCF_035627195.1 Azospirillum sp. | reverse complement strand
ACCATGGGTACGTGTGCAGCGTCGACCGCTTCGCGTTCGTCGACGGCATCTTCGGCCTGGCGCGCCGCGCCGTCGACCTCGGCTACCGCGTCGCGGTGATCACCAACCAGTCGGGGATCGCCCGCGGCTACTACACGGAAGCCGACTTCCACGCCCTGTCCCGCTGGATGGGTGCGGAGTTCGCGCGGCACGGCGTGACGCTGGCCGGGGTGTTCCACTGCCCCTACCACAAGGTCGGCACGGCCTCGCCCTACAGCCGCGAGAGTTTCTGGCGCAAGCCCAACCCCGGCATGATCCTGGAGGCGCAGCGCGTCCTCGGCCTCGACCTCGCGCGCTCGGTCTTCGTCGGCGACCAGCCCACCGACATGGCCGCCGCCCGCGCGGCCGGCGTCGGCACGCGCGTGTTCTTCGGCCCGGCCCCCGAATCGGGACCGGACGCCGGCCACGCCGTCGCCCGCTTGGCCGAGGTGGAAGCGCTGTTGGGGTAGGGGGGCGATGCCCCCCCGCCGCCTACTGGTTGTTCCCCGACGGGCCCAGGAAGCCGGCGCTGATGCCCGGCGTGCGGAACTCTCCCAGGTTCTTGAAGACGAGGCGGAAGTAGATGGTGTTGCCGTCCACCTCGCCGCCGTAGGTGCTGGTGTAGTCGCGGCGCGCGATCGTCTGGAAGGTGAAGCACTCGTCCTGGTACGTCAGCACGCCCATGCTGGCGCGCGCCCCCGCTTCCGGCTTGATGGCCTGGATGTGGGCGATCGACGCGCTCCAGTTCTGGTTCAGCTGCGAGCTGGCGGAGAAGGACACCTGCTCCAACTCGTTGCGCACCACCGCGTTGCGGTCGGTGGTCTGGTCCACGTAGGTGTAGGCGGTGCCGACGCGCAGCAGCGGCACGCCGGCGCTGGCCGACAGCGAATGGCGGCGCGGCTTCAGCGACTCGCGGTCCAGGCGGAAACCATAGTTGATGTCCAGCCAGGACGCCGGCGCCAGGTCCAGCCGGCCGACGTAGTCGGAAAACCGGTCCTCCAGCCCCGAGCCGTTGGGGTAGTCGCCGCCGCGGCCCGCAAGGCGGTAGCTCTGCCCGAACAGCAGCGTCGCCGACCCGGTGTTGTAGCCGTAATAGCCCGTGCGGAACCCATAGGCGATGCGCGTGCCGCCCTCCAGCCGGTCGATGCCGGGCCAGCGGTTGGGCAGGAACAGGTTGGTCTCGTCGAACTCGACGTCCAGGCTGTCCTCGATCGGGATGCCCCGGTCGCGGCGCACGTTGGTGGCGGTGGTCAGCGCGACGATCGGCTCGATCAGCTGCGAGGCGTTTTCGCCGTTCCGCACGAACGGGTAGCGCACCATGATCTGCGCCTGCGGGAACAGGCGGAAACGCGTCGCGTTGTCGGGATCGCCCGGCGTGAAGAACGACCGGCTGTTGTTGGTGGCGTGGTACCCGGCGGCCAGCACGCTGGCGCTCACCGTGGTGACGAAGCCGGCGTTGGAGATGATCTCGCGCTGCCAGCCCGGCTGGATGGCGAAGCGCTGCATGCTGCGGCCGTCGCGCTGGCGCCGCGTGATGCCCAGCACGCTGGTGTCCAGCGACCAGCGCCCGCCCAGCAGGCTGCCCGGCTCGCCCAGCGCGTTCCACTGCGCCAGCGGCAGCACCAGCGGTTCCGGCACCACGTTGCCATAGCGCAGGTCCTGGAACGAATAGGCGTTCAGCGCGGCGTAGCTGCGGCCGCGGAAGCCCTCCACGAAGGCGCGGCTGGTCAGCACGTCCTCGCGGACGTCGTAGTAGCGGCGCAGGTACAGCGGGTCGCTGGCGCGCTTCACGTCGAAGCCCCAGCGCCACGTCTCGTCGATCTCGAACAGGCCCTTGCCGAAGAAATGGCCGCGCCAGCGCGTGTCCTTGGGGGCACCGGCGCCGATGCCGTTCGGAATCTCGCCGCGCGTGATGCTGCCGTTCAGCTGCAGACTGCCGCGCTCGAACCGCTTGCGGTATTCGCCGCCCAGCAGCAGCCCCTGCTTGCTGTAGCCGCCCACCTCGACCGTGGCGTCCTGGTCGGGCGCGATGTCGATGTAGTACGGCACGCGCAGGAACAGGCCGAGGTCGGAATTGCTGCCCGCGTGCGGCGCCAGGATGCCCGACTTGCGATCGACCGACGGGTCGGGGTGCGAGAGGTAGGGCGTGTAGGCGATCGGCACGCCGAACATCTCCAGCACGGCGTCCTTGTAGCGGACCTCCTTCGCCTCGGCGTCGTGCACCACGCGCACCGCGCGCACCTGCCACACCGGCGGCCGGGTCGGGTCCTCCTTGCAGAGTTCGCAAGGGCTGTAGACGCCGCGGTTGACGCGCGTGATGCGGCCTTCCCGGCGCTCGCCCTCGGTGCCGGCCATGCGGGAGTTGTCGGTCATCAGGACGCGGATGTTGTCGATGAACGCGTCCCGCATGTCATCGGTCAACTCGGCGTAGTCGGCGAAGACGATGTCGCCGCTCGGCTCCACCAGGCGGATGTTGCCGCTGGCGGTCACCACCTTGGTGCGCTGGTTGTAGTTGATGGTGTCGGCGCGGACGGTGCGCGCCCCTTGCGACAGCTCGACGTTGCCGCGGGCGGTGACGACGCCCTGCGTCTCGTCGAAGGTCACCTGGTCGGCGCTGAGCAGCACCGGCTGGTCGGTGCGCGTCGGCGCCTGGGCCTCGGCGGGAACGTTGGCGGCGACCGAGCAGGCGATGACCAGCCCTATGAGGCCGGCGCGCAAGGCGGCCTTGCGCGAATGCTGCGTTCGGTGTGCCGGACGGCTGCCCCGGCGGCGCCGGGCATGTCGGGGGGTGTGCTGCGCCATAGCCCGAACGTTTGAGGTAAGCACCGGGCCAAGTCAACGGTTTCGCGGATTTTCCGCCGCACCGCGACTTTCCAGCCACGATGGCGGGGGACGGCCGGGGGTTCCGGCCGAGTCCCGCCGCTCAGGCGAAGGCTTTGAAGGCGATCAGGGTGAAGGTGTCGCGCACGCCGGGCAGCGTTTGCAGCTTTTCCGTCACGAATCGGCCGATGTCCTGGTCCTGGGCCAGGTAGCACTTCATCAGCAGGTCGTACTGGCCGGAGATCGAGTGGACCTCCGACACCTGTTCGACTTCGAGGACGGCCTGGTCGGCGACGTCGTACGCCTTGCCAAGCTCGCACTTGACCATGACGAAGATCGTCTGCACCGCTCAGCCCTCCTCGCCCTGGTCCGGCATTTCGTCGGGCACCGGCGCCGTCTTCGGCCGCGCGGCGCGCAGCAGGAAGGCGGGCAGGTGGTCGCCGAAGCCGATGATCGGCGTGTCGTCGTCGTCATCGTCCCGGCGGCGGCGCCGGTCGCGATCACGGTCGCGGTCCCGCTCGCGGCGCGGCGGCAGTTCGCCGCGCGCCATCTCGTTGCGGGGCGGCTCGTTGCGGATGGACGGGGCGGCCTCCGCGGCCTCCACCACCTCGGGACGCGGCTCCCGCTCCGGACGCTCGCGCTCCCGGCTGCGGCCCCGGCCACGCGATTCGCCCCTCGATTCACCCCGCGACTCGCCCCGCGATTCGCTGCGGCTCTCGCGGGCTTCCGGACGCGACTCGCGCGCCTCCTCCTTGCCCTTGCCGCGCTTGGCGCCGCCGCGGCGACGGCCACGGCCGTCGTCCTCCTCGAAGGCCGCCGGGTTTTCCAGACCGTCGATGGTGATCAGCGGAATGTCCTTCTTGATCAGCCGGTTGATGGCCGCCACCGCCTTGCCTTCGTAAGGCGTGGCGATGGTGAAGGCGCGGCCCGAGCGGCCGGCGCGGCCGGTGCGGCCGATGCGGTGGACGTAGTCGTCGGCGTGGATCGGCACGTCGAAGTTGAAGACGTGGCTCAGCCCTTGCACGTCCAGGCCGCGGGCGGCGACGTCGGAGCAGACCAGCAGCGTGATGTCGCCGCGCTTGAAGGCGTCCAGCGTCTCCGTGCGCTTGGCCTGCGCCATGTCGCCGTGCAGGGCGCCGGCGTTGAAGCCGTGCCGCTCCAGCGACTTCTGCAGGATGGCGACGTCGCGCTTGCGGTTGCAGAAGATGAAGGCGTTCTTCACGTCCTCGGTGCGCAGCAGGTGGCGCAGCGCCTTGCGCTTGTCCTCCTCGTGCACCAGGGCCAGCGCCTGGGTCACCGTCTCGGCCGGGGAGGCGGGCGGGGCGACGCTGATTTCCTTCGGGTTCATCAGGAACGCGTCGGCCAGCCGGCGGATCTCCGGCGGCATGGTGGCCGAGAAGAACAGCGTCTGGCGCATCTTCGGCAGGCGGCCGACGATCCGCTCGATATCGGGGATGAACCCCATGTCGAGCATGCGGTCCGCCTCGTCGATCACCAGGACCTTGATGTCGTTCAGCATGATGTTGCCGCGCTCGATCAGGTCGAGCAGGCGGCCGGGCGTGGCGATCAGCACGTCGACTCCGCGGTCGAGCTTCTTCACCTGCTCGGTGAACTGCTCGCCGCCGATCAGCAGCGCCATGTTCATCTTGTGGTACTTGCCGTACAGCTCGAAGCTGTCGGCGACCTGGGCGGCCAGCTCGCGCGTCGGCTCCAGAATCAGCGACCGCGGCATGCGCGCCCGCGCCCGGCCGTTGGCCAGGATGTCGATCATCGGCAGCGTGAACCCGGCGGTCTTGCCGGTGCCCGTCTGCGCGCAACCGAGCACGTCCCGGCCTTGCAGGACCCAAGGAATGGCCTGCTCCTGGATCGGCGTCGGCTGGGTATAACCCTTGTCCTCGATGGCCCGCAGGACGTCAGGTCCGAGCCCAAGTTCCGAAAAAAGCATCCAACCGGTTTCTATCTGGAGAGTGCGAGAACACGAACCTTTCGGCCCATGTTTAGATGGGTGTGCAGAATATGAAGTCAAATCATGCTGTCAATACGTCAGTTACCGAGTCGCGAAAAAGCCTGTGGGCCGGACGGACGGGTTGGCGGGGCGAAGTGCTTGCGCTAGCGTTGCCGCAACGGGCCGCGGGCTGCGGAACCCGGCGGCAAATGGGCCCGAAAAAGGGGAGGAATGGGTGGACGCTGAGCGCTTCGTCGTGCGGCCGATGAGCCGCGCCGAACTCGACCTCGCGGTCGAGTGGGCGGCGCGGGAAGGCTGGAATCCCGGGCTTCACGACACCACCGCCTTCCACGCCGTGGACCCCGCCGGCTTCCTGGCGGGCGTGCTGGACGGGCGGCCGGTCACCTCCATTTCCGCCGTGCGCTATCCCGGCGGCTTCGGCTTCATCGGCCTCTACATCGCGCTGCCGGAGGTGCGCGGCAAAGGCTACGGCCTGCGCACCTGGCAGGCCGCCCTGGACCATCTGGCCGGCCATGTGACGGGACTCGACGGCGTGGTGGCGCAGCAGGAGAACTACCGCCGTTCCGGCTTCACGCTGGCCTACCGCAACATCCGCTACGCCGGCACGCCGCCCGCCGGTCCGGTCCCCCAGGGACTCGCCGACGCCCGCACCGTGCCCATGGGCGCGCTGCTGGACCTGGACGCCGCGCTGTTCCTGGCGCCGCGGCCGGGCTTCCTGGCCGCCTGGATCGCCCTGCCGGGCGGTGCTGCGCTGGCCGCCGTCGACGACGGCCGGGTGACCGGCTTCGGCGTCGCGCGCCCCTGCCGCGAGGGGTTCAAGATCGGCCCGCTCTACGCCGACGACCCGGCGACGGCGGAGCGCCTGTTCCTCGGCCTGGGTGCCGCGGCCGGCGGCGGCCTGCTGTTCCTCGACGTGCCGGAGGTCAACCCGCAGGCCGTCCAACTGGCCGAACGCCACGGCTTCACGCCGATGTTCGAGACCGCGCGCATGTACAACGGCCCGGCGCCGGAGCCGCCGCTGGACCGCCTGTACGGCGTCACCACCTTCGAACTGGGCTGAACCGTCCTAAGACATCGCTTGAACAGGGAAGTGCAAACCATGCTGCTGTCGCACGAGCGCTCCGTCCTCGTCGTCGTCGACGTGCAGGAGCGGCTGATGCCGGCCGTGCACGAGGGCGAGCGCGTCGTCCGCAACGCCGGCATCCTGCTGAAGACCGCGGCGCTGCTGGGCGTGCCGGCGCTGGCGACCGAGCAGTATTCCAAGGGCCTCGGCCCAACCGCCGCATCCCTGCGCGACCTTCTGCCGCCCGACGCGATCGTCGAAAAGCTCCACTTCTCAGCGGCTTACGAGCCGTCCTTCATGAACCGTCTGGACGCGCTGGGGCGCGACCAGATCGTGCTGTGCGGGTCGGAGGCGCATGTCTGCGTGATGCAGACGGCGCTGGGCCTGCGGGCGCTCGGCCGCACCGTCTGGCTCGTCGCCGACGCCACCTCGTCCCGCACGCCGGCCAACGCCGAGGCCGGCATCGCGCGCATGCGGGCGAACGGCGTGGAGATCGCCACCACCGAGATGGTCGCCTTCGAATGGCTGCACCGGGCCGACGTGCCCGCGTTCAAATCCGTACTGGCTCACATAAAGTGAGGTCGCAGAAATGAACCGTATCCCCTTGATCCTGCTGCCCGGCATGCCGCTGGACGCGGCGCTGTGGGAACACCAGACCCAGCATCTGGCGGAGGTGGCGGAGGTCAGCGTCTGCATGATCACCCAGGCCAACGCCATGGCCGACCTGGCGCGCCTCGTGCTCTCCCAGGCGCCCGCGCGCTTCGCGCTGGCCGGGCTGTCCATGGGCGGCTACGTGGCGCTGGAGATCATGCGCCAGGCGCCCGAGCGCGTGCTGAAGCTGGCGCTGCTCGACACCAACGCCCGCCCCGACACGCCGGAGCAGACGGCCAACCGCCGCGCCGCCATCGAGCTGGCGAAGCAGGGCAAGATGCGCGCGGTGATGGCCGGCATGGTGGCGAAGCTGATCCACCCCGGCCGCCTGAACGAGCGCGACCTCGTCGACTCGATCCACGCGCAGGCCGACCGCATCGGGCCGGAAGCCTACGCGCGCCAGCAGACCGCCATCATGAACCGCGCCGACAGCCGGCCGGACCTGCCCGCCATCCGCTGCCCGACGGCGGTGATCTGCGGCCGGCAGGACGCGCTGACCCCGCCCGAGGTGCATGTGGAGATGGCCGACGCCATCCCCGGCGCCCGCTTCCTGCCCATCGAGGAGTGCGGGCACCTCGCCCCCATGGAGCGGCCGCAGGCCGTCACCGCGCTGCTGCGGGAGTGGCTGCGGTACGCCTGAGCGCGCGGGCGGCCGTCAGGCCGCCCGGATGCCCTCCAGGAACCGCTCCACCTCCTGCTGCAGTGCCACCGACTGCTGCGCCAGCTGGCCGGACGCGCCCAGCACCTGGGCGGCCGCCGCGCCGGTCTGCGTCGCCGCCTCGCTGACGCCGGCGATGTTGGTGCTGACGATCCGCGTGCCCTCGGCCGCCGCCTGGACGTTGCGGGCGATCTCGGCGGTGGCCGCTCCCTGCTCCTCGATGGCGGAGGCGATGGAGGTCGCCACCTCGCTGATCGTGCCGATGGTCTGGCCGATGCCGGCGATGGCCTGCGCGGCCACGTTGGTGGCGCCCTGCATGGAGGCGATCTGGCCGGCGATGTCCTCGGTCGCCTTGGCGGTCTGGTTGGCCAGCGACTTCACCTCGCTCGCCACCACGGCGAATCCCTTGCCGGCCTCGCCGGCGCGCGCCGCCTCGATGGTGGCGTTCAGCGCCAGCAGGTTGGTCTGCGTGGCGATGCCGGTGATCAGCTGGACGATCTCGCCGATCCGCTGCGCCTGATCGACGAGTCCCTGGACCTGCGCGTTGGTCTGCGTCGCCTCGCTCACCGCGGCGTTGGCGATGGTGGTGGATCGTGCGACCTGGCCGCTGATCTCGGTGATGGAGGCGGTCAGCTCCTCCGTCGCCGCCGACACCGTCTGCACGTTGGCCGAGGCCTCCTCGGCCGCGCCGGCCGTGGTGGTGGCGCGCGCCTGGGCGTGGTCGGCGATGTCGGTCATGCTGCGCGCGGTGGTCTCCAACTCCACGGCCGCCGCCGACAGCGTCTCCAGGATGCCGCGGATGCCCTGCTCGAAGGCGCCGATCAGCCGGTCGACCTGGGCGGCGCGCCGTTCCTTCGCGCGCTGCTCCTCGGCCTGCGCGGCCTCCAGCCGGCGGCGCTCCAGCGCGTTGTCCTTGAACACCTGCACCGCCTGCGCCATGCCGCCGATCTCGTCCTGCCGCGCACCCCCCTCGACCGCGACGTCCAGGTTGCCGGAGGCGAGCGCCCGCATGGTCGCGGTCATGCCGGTGATCGGTCCGGCGATGGTGCGGCGCGCCAGCACGATGGCGACGCCGAAGCACAGCGCCAGCCCGCCCGCCGCCGCGCCCAGCAGCCACGCGCGCGACGCGTGATAGCTGGCGGAGACGGCGTCGGCGGCCGCCTGCTGCTCCTTGTCCAGCCGGTCGATCATGGCGCGGAACCTGTTGCGCACGTCGACGTACTGCGGCTCGAATCGCTTGGCGGCCACCTCCATCGCCTTGGCGTCCTCGTTGGCCAGCGCCAGCCGCCGCACCTCCTCCGTCGCCGCGACCATCGCCTCGAAGCCGCGGCGCATGGCGGCGATGTCGGCGGCCAGCGACGGCATCGCCGCCGCGGCCTTGTCCATCCGCTCCATGGCGATGCGCGCGTCCTTCTCCAGCGCCTCGCCGGTGGCGCGCATCTCCGCGGCGTCGCGCTGGGCGACCAGCAGGTAGACGTCGCGCCCGGTGGCGTTCAGCAGCGAGTTGGCGCGCGCCAGCCACAGCGACCCCGACGCCTCGTGGTCGAGCAGATCGGAATAGCTCTGGTCGAGGCTGCTCATCTTGTACAGCGCTGCGACCGTGACTCCGACAGAAAGTAACGCCAGCAGCGCCAGGGCGAGCAAGATCTTAGAAACGATGAGGAAATTATCGAGCACGGCGCCATTCCAATCGTTACACGTCGCACAAAGCCTTAAGTGAGCTTACGGACGCGGCCCACCCAAGTACAGATGGGGAGGGGAATGGCATACCTTTGAAGGATTCTGGTGTGATCTTTGCCGCTTCCCAGGCCCCGATTGGGCGCCATTGTGATGGTTATTGATGTGATTGTCCGCTGATGGTGCCTATGCTGCGTTCAGCAGCCCAGGCACTCCACGCGGCGCGACGGGAACAGGGAGAAGGTCAGCCCGGAGATCAGGTCGCGCAACCCTGGATCGTCCAGCCCGCGCGGCTCGTCCAGCCAGCCGGTGGCGGAGGTGAGGGCACCACCCGCCCGGCAGAAGGCGCTCTGCACGACCAGCGACCCGCCGGGCGGCTTGGTCGGGATCGGGCCGCCGCGGCACAGCGCCGAGTTCAGCATGTTCTCCGCCGGGTTGAAGGCCAGCACGACGGCATAGTCCCGCCGCGCCGTCTCGTTCGGCGTGGTGGTGAAGTTGGTGCGCACGCCCATGATCTTGTTCTGCATCGCGTCGGTCACCGTGCGCGCGAACCGGTCGGGGCTGCCGCCCACCGGGTTCCCGTGGATCACCACGCGCAGGTCGCGGTCGGATGCGGCGTACGCGACCTCGGCCGGCGTGTAGGCCGGGGAGATCTCGTCGGCCACCACGCGGTCCCGCCCGCAGGCGGCGAGCACCGGCAGCAGGGCGAGCACGGCGAGGCGAAGGAAGAAGGACATAGGCGCACCCGGCGGCGACGTTGTAAGTACCGGTGAGAATGGGACGGGCGGGCGGACCCGGCAAGCTGATCGGAAGAGGTGACATGTCGGCGATCGCGTTCCTGAGAGAGGCGACGGAGCTGCACCGCGGCGGCAGGCTGGCCCGCGCCCGCACGCTGTACGAACGCTACCTGAAGGCCGCGCCCAAGGACTTCGACGCGCGCTACATGCTGGCCATGCTGGAATGCCAGGACGGCCGCTGCGGCGTGGCGCTCGGCCCCCTGCGCCGCCTGCTGGGCGAACGGCCGGACCGGCACGACGTGCGCTACACGCTGGGCCGTGCGCTGAACGAACTCGGCCGGCACGAGGAAGCGGTGGCAACCTTCGCCCCGCTGCTGGAGACCACGCCGGAGAACTTCGAGGCCTTCCTCGAATCGGCCCGCGCCCTGGTGGCGCTGGACGATTCGGAATCCGCGCGGCGCGTCTGCGTCCGCGGCCTGTCCGTGCACCCCGCCGTTGGCGCGCTGCACTACGCGCTGGGCGTGGCGCTGGGCGCCCTGGACGACGCGGAGGCGGCGGCCCGGCACCTGGGCTGGGCAGCGCGGCTGGACCCGCGCAATCCTGAGGTTCTGTACGCGCACGGCAAGGCGCTGCGCCGCCTGAACCGCATCGCGGAGGCTGGTGCCGCGCTCGACGCCGCCCTGGCGTTGGATCCCGGCATGCTGCGCGCGCGGCTCCTGAAGCTGCGGCTGGTGCCGGTGATCTACGACGACGCGGCGGAGATCGCCCGCTGGCGCGCCCGCTTCACCGAGAACCTGGAGTCTCTGGCCACCACGGCGCCGCCCAAAGCCGACGCCTTCGACGCGGTGGCCGAGACGACGAACTTCTACCTGAATTACCAGGGCCTGGACGACCGGGGGCCGGCGACGCGCTGGGGCGACTACGTGCACGCCGTCGTCACCGCGCGCTTCCCCGACATGGCCGCGCCGCCGCGCACCAAGCGCAAGCCGGGTGGCCGTATCCGCGTCGGCTTCCGCTCCGCCTACCTGGTCGACCACACGGTGCTGCACCTGTTCCGCGCCTGGATGACCGGGCTGGACCGCGACCGGTTCGAGGTGTTCGCCTACGCCCCCGCCGGCGGCGACGCGGAGACCGAACGGCTGGCGCGCGAGGTGGAGCACCTGCGCCGCTTCGGCCCGGATTTCGAGAAGAACGCCCGCACCGTCCGTTCCGACGGGCTGGACGCGCTGGTGCACCTGGACATCGGCATGGAGGCGCTGGGGGCGTGCTACGGCGCGCTGCGGCTGGCGCCGCTACAGGCGGTGGCCTGGGGCCACCCGGTGACCACCGGCCTGCCGACCATCGACCTGTTCCTGTCGTCCGACGCCATGGAGCCGGCGGACGGCGCCGCGCACTACCGCGAACGCCTCGTGCGCCTGCCGGGCCTTGGCATCGGGTTCGAGCCGCCGGTCCTTCCCGGCCGGCCGGCCGACCGCGCCGCGCTGGGCGCCGGTCCCGACGACACGCTGTTCTTCTGCGCCCAGTCGCTGTTCAAGCTGCTGCCCCAGCACGACCACGTGTGGGCGGAGATCGCCGCGCGGGTGCCCGGCGCGCGCTTCCTGTTCCTGCGCACCTCGGGTACGGACGTGGTGGACGGCTTCATGCGGCGGCTGGACCGCGCGTTCGGCGCCGTGGGCCTGCGCGCCGCCGACCACGTGGTGTGGTCGCCGCCGGTGGACCGCGCCGGCTATCTGGCGCTGAACATGGCGTGCGACGTGTTCCTCGACAGCATCGGCTGGTCCGGCGGGCGGACGGCGCTGGAGGCGGTGGCCTGCGGCCTGCTGCCCGTCACCACCCCCGGCCCCTTCATGCGCGGCCGCCACACCGCCGGCATCCTGCGCCAGCTCGGCATCCCGGAGACCATCGCGCCCGACAAGGCGGCCTACGTGGACGCCGCCGTCCGCGCCGCCACCGACCGCGTGTGGTGCGAGTCGCTGCGCGCCCGCCTCACCGCCAACCGCGCCGCCCTGTTCGCCGACCGCGGCTGGCTCCCGGCGCTGGAGACGGCGCTGGCGGGCGGGTGACGCCCCCAATCGTCCTGCCCGGGCTTGTCCCGGGCATCCACGCACTCCGACCAATCCAAGGTGCGTGGGTGCCCGGCACAAGGACGGGCAGGACGATCAAGGCACGTCACGCACCCCGCAACGCCGCGATGTCCGGGTTCGGCCCGGTGATCGCCGCGAGGTTGCGCTGGATCTTCTCCACCGGCCAGTCCCACCAGGCGATGCGCAGCAACTCCGCCACCGTCGCGTCGTCGAAGCGGCGGCGCACCTCCACCGCCGGGTTGCCGGCGACGATGGCGTAGGGACGCACGTCCTTCGTCACCACGGCGCGGGACGCCACGATGGCGCCGTCGCCAATGGTGACGCCGGGCATGACGGCGGCCTGCCAGCCGATCCACACGTCGTTGCCCACCACCGTGTCGCCGCGGATCGAAAACTCCGGCATCGGCGCCTCCCATTCCGCGAAGATCAGGAACGGGTAGGTGGAAACGCCGGACAGCGCGTGGTTGGCGCCGTTCATCAGGAAGGTGGCGCCGGACGCGATGGCGCAGAAACGGCCGATCACCAGCCGGTCGCCGATGTCCTCGTAATGGTAGAGGACGTTGCGGTCCTGGAACCGCTCCGGCCCGTCCGGGTCGTCGTAATAGGTGTGGTCGCCCACGACGATGTTCGGCCGGGTGATGAAGTTCTTCAGGAACCCCACGCGCGGGTGGCCGGGCTTGGGGTGAGGATTGCCGGGATCCGGGCCGGGCAGGGGCATAATTGTGACCTCCGGTGTCGGTACGCCGAAAGCGGGCGCGAACGTGCGCGCCGGGATGGAATAACGGGCGGGGGCGCAACGTTCATCGTGGGTATGGAGCCCAAGAGCCCTAGCACACGGGGAAAGCGATGAACACGCTCAACACGGTCACCAGGACGGTCGGCAAGGGGTCGTTCACGGCGCTGCTGCGCGGGGCCGCGGTGGCCGTGGCGGCCATATTGCCGGCGGTCGTGCTGTTCGCGGCGCAGCCCGCGGCGGCCGACCACAAGCACCGCCATCACCACGGCGACTACGGACGCCATTACGGCGGCCATCACCATCATCGCGATCACTATCGCGGCCATGGCGGCTGGGGCGGCCACGCCTGGGCGCCGCCGCCGGTCGTCGTCGTGCCGTCGCGTCCGCGCGTGGTGTACGCGCCGCCGCCCCCGCCGCCGGTGTACTACGCCCCGCCCCCGCCCGTGGTGTACGCGCCGCAGCCGGGCCTGGGGGTGTACTTCAACATCCGGTAAGGGGAGCGCCGTAGGTTGGGTTGAGGCCAAAGCCGAAAACCCAACGTCCTCGCCATGGCGGAGACGTTGGGTTCTCGCTGGCGCTCAACCCAACCTACGGGAATCCCTCAGATGTCCCGCAGCCAGCGGGCGGCGGACGCCTCGATGAGGGCGGGGTAGTCGGCGCGCTCCGGCCCGATCAGCGGCAGGCCGATGTCGGCGACGATGCGGGCAACCGTGTCGGCATCGATCGGCAGGCCCAGCGTACGGGCGCGCCGGGCGATCTCCAGTTCCTGACCCCAGTAGTACACCCGCGGCGCCTTGCAGTTGGCCTGCATCCGGTGCATCTCGGGGATGCGGTCGCCGTTGATGGGGCGCCAGATGTCGGCGAACAGCGTGTCCATCGGCGCGTCCGGCACGTACGCCGTGGCGTCTCCGTGCACGATGGTGACCTTGGCCGCCGCCTCGGCCGGCAGCTGCTCGAACACGCCGATGGCGCGGAAGGTGTCCAGGACCTCCTGGTCGAGGTCGACGACGGTGACGCGCGTCACCGCCGGGTTCAGCGCGATGTTGGCGGCGGCCCAGCCCATGCCCATGCCCATCACCACCGTGTGCCCGGCGGCTGCGCGGACGCCGATCTCCTGGCTCTCATGCTCCATGGGGGTGGAGGACATCCAGGTGCTCGTGGAGCCGTCCTCGTTGATGCTGATCAGCGCCGCGAGGTTGTGGACGAGGCAGGGGCCGCTCCAGTAGCCGGGGCTCATCACCGTGTTGCTGACGCGCAGCTCCCACCGGTCCGTCCGCATCGGCCGGTAGGTCGGATTGAAAAGGTCGGTCTGGTAGGTCGGCAGGGCGGTTAAGGCGTCGCTCATGAATTCCCCTGAAGTCACCGGGATGCAAGGGCCCCCGCCCTTGCCGGGAGAGCGCGAGAGGGCGGCGCCCTCTCGCATGTCCTATACGTCGATGTCGTCGGCCCGCACGAACTTGGCGTTTTCCTGGATGAACTGGAAGCGCAGCTCGGGCTTGCGCCCCATCAAGCTCTCCACCAGGGTCTTCGTGCGCTCGTGGTCCTCCACCTCCTCCGGGTCGGCGGCGTTGGGAACCTTGACGCGCAGCAGGGTGCGCTTGGCCGGATCCATGGTGGTCTCGCGCAGCTGGGCGGGCATCATCTCGCCCAGACCCTTGAAGCGGCTGATCTCCACCTTGCGGTTCTTGAAGACCTTGGTGATCAGCTCGTCCTTGTGGCGGTCGTCGCGGGCGTACAGCGACTTGCCGCCGCCGCTGATGCGGTAGAGGGGCGGCAGGGCGAGGTACAGGTGCCCGTTCTGGATCAGCGCCCCCATCTCCCGATAGAAGAAGGTCATCAGCAGCGAGGCGATGTGGGCGCCGTCCACGTCCGCGTCGGTCATGATGATGACGCGCTCGTAGCGCAGCTTGTCCGACGAGAAGTCCTTCCCCACCCCGCAGCCCAGCGCCTGGACGAGGTCGTTCAGCTCCTGGTTGGCCTTCATCTTGTCGACGGACGCGCTGGCGACGTTCAGGATCTTGCCGCGCAGCGGCAGGATGGCCTGGGTCTCGCGGTTGCGCGCCTGCTTGGCGGAGCCGCCGGCCGAGTCGCCCTCAACCAGGAAGATCTCCGTGCCCTCGGCGTTGTTGCGCGAGCAGTCGGCCAGCTTGCCGGGCAGGCGCAGGCGGCGGGTCGCCGTCTTGCGCGCCGTGTCCTTGGCGGACTTGCGCCGGGCGCGCTCCTCCGCCTTCTCGATCAGGCGCTCCAGCAGCGCGTTGCTGGAGGCCGGATCACCCGACAGCCAGTGGTCGAAGTGGTCCTTGATGGCGGCGTCGACGAGGCGCTGCGCCTCGGTGGTCGCCAGCTTGTCCTTGGTCTGGCCCTGGAACTGCGGCTCGCGGATGAAGACGGACAGCAGGATGCACGCCTCGCCCATCACGTCGTCGGCGGTCACCTGCCCGGCGCGCTTGTTGTTGGTCAGCTCGCCATAGCCCTTGATGCCGCGCGTGAGTGCCGCGCGCAGGCCGGCCTCGTGCGTGCCGCCCTGGGGGGTGGGCACGGTGTTGCAGTAGGTGTGCGAGAAGCCTTCCTCGTCCTCCGGCCAGGCCACCGCCCATTCCACGCGGCCCTGGCCGTTGGGGAACTCCGCCTGCCCGGCGAAGGGCGTGGGCGTGAGCGACTTGCGGCCCTTCAGCGCGTTGGTGAGGTAGTCGAGCAGGCCGCCGGGAAAGTGCAGGCTCTCCGCCGCCGGCGTGGTCGAGTCGGGGCCGAGCAGCGAGGGATCGCAGCTCCAGCGGATCTCGACGCCGCGGTAGAGGTATGCCTTCGAGCGCGCCATGCGGTAGAGGCGGCTGGGCTCGAAATGCGCCGCCTCGCCGAAGATCTCGGCGTCGGGGTGGAAGCGCACGGTGGTGCCGCGGCGGTTGATGGCACCCTGCTTGTTGAGGGGTCCCAGCGGTGTGCCGCGGCTGTAGTTCTGGATGAACAGCTGGCGGTCGCGCGCCACCTCCACCGTCAGGCGGTCGGACAGCGCGTTTACCACCGACAGGCCGACGCCGTGCAGGCCGCCCGAGGTCTCGTAGACCTTGTTGGAGAACTTGCCGCCGGAGTGCAGCGTCGTCAGGATCACTTCCAGCGCCGACTTGCCGGGGTATTTGGGATGATCGTCGATCGGGATGCCGCGGCCGTTGTCGCGCACCGTCACCGTGCCGTCGACCGCCAGTTCCAGGTCGATGCGGCTGGCGTGCCCCGCCACCGCCTCGTCCATGGCGTTGTCCAGCACCTCGGCGACGAGGTGGTGCAGCGCCCGGTCGTCGGTGCCGCCGATGTACATGCCGGGGCGGCGGCGCACCGGCTCCAGACCCTCCAGGACCTCGATGTCGCTGGCGGAAT
Organism: Azospirillum sp.; assembly: GCF_035627195.1. Taxonomy (GTDB): domain Bacteria; phylum Pseudomonadota; class Alphaproteobacteria; order Azospirillales; family Azospirillaceae; genus Azospirillum. The sequence continues at coordinate 720 of NZ_DASPMG010000441.1, read as the reverse complement.
AGGTGTCGGCCTTGCGGGCCGTGTTCTCGAAAAGATCGCTCATGGCCCCATAATAGGAATTTCGTCAGGGGTACGCAAGCCGATGCTGTAGGCCCTATATACGCCGTCCCCAAGATTTTGTGCCGTGTTTTTTCGCGTCCTTTTTCGCGTACCGGGAGGAGCCATGAGCGAACAGAACCCGTGGGATACGAACAGCGATCCGGCGTTGCGCACCATCGCCATGCCGGCCGACACCAACCCCAACGGCGACATCTTCGGCGGCTGGCTGCTGGCGCAGATGGATCTGGCGGGCGGCGTGGTGGCGCTGCGGCGCGCGTGCGGGCGCGTGGCCACCGTCGGCATCGAGGCGATGACCTTCCACAAGCCGGTGTTCGTCGGCGATGAGGTGAGCTGCTTCGCCCGCGTCGTGAAGGTCGGGCGCACGTCGATCCGCGTGCGCGTGGAGACCTGGGTGCGCCGCCACCGCACCGGCGAGCCGGTGAAGGTGACGGAGGGGGTGTTCACCTTCGTCGCCATCGGCGACGACGGCCGCCCGCGCGAGGTGCCCAAGGATACGATAGAAGTGTAGGGGCAGGGTGGGGGAGGCGCTTTCCTCCCCCGTCGCGGGCCCGGCTTACTGGCTGGGCGCGGTGCCGGTGCCGCCCGACGGCGCCGGCGTCGTGGTGGCGCCGCTGCCCGGCGCGTTCTGGCCGGGGGTGCCGGCCGGCGGGTTCGCCGTGG
>NZ_DASPMG010000440.1:0-22551 GCF_035627195.1 Azospirillum sp. | reverse complement strand
CCGTGGCCCCGCCACCCGCCGTCGTGGCTACGGCCCCGCCCCCGGTCCCCGCGCCGCCGCCCGTGGCCGCGCCCAATGCGCCGGCCGGCGGGATCGCGGCGGCGCAGACGCTGGTGCGGGAGGCCGCCGGTGGCGTGGCGGCGGAGGAGGTGCCGGCGACCGGCGGTGCCGCGTCCTCCGGCCTGGAGCCGGTCGCGCGCTGGGGCGGCAAGCTGGCCGGGATGCCCGCCGACCGGTTCGCCGACAGGCCGGCCGAAACCGGCCTCTGCGCCACCGGCCAGAAGGTCGAGGTGCTGTGGGAGCGGGAGTGGTGGCCGGCCACCGTGCGCGCCGCCGTCCAGCCCGACGGCCGCTGCCCCGTGCATTACGACGGCTTCGGCCGCGAGTACGACGAGTCCGTCCCGCCGCACCGCCTGCGCGCCCGGGGCCGCTGAGGGAGGCAACTGAGGGGGGCCGCTGAACGGCCCCCCGCAACGCCGTCCTTACGCCTCCACCGGTTCCAGCGCCGGGTAGTCGGTGTAGCCCTTGGCGGCACCGCCGTAGAAGGTGCCGCGGTCCGGCTCGTTCAGCGGCGCGCCGCGCTTGAAGCGTTCCACCAGATCCGGGTTGCCGATGAACGGCACGCCGAAGCTGACCAGGTCGGCGTCGCCGTTCGCCAGGGCGGCGTCGCCGGCCTCCCGCGTGAAGCCGCCGTTGATGATGAACGGCCCCTTGAAGATGCGGCGCAGCAGCGGCGCCACCGGGGTGGCACCCTCCGGCAGGGCCTGCGGGCCGCCGATCCCCTCGATCACGTGCAGGAAGGCGAGGCCGAAGGGGTTCAGCGCCTCGGCGACATGGCCGAACAGGGCGGCCGGGTCGCTGTCCTTCATGTCGTTGAAGGTGCCGTTGGGCGACAGGCGCACGCCCACGCGCTGGGCGCCCACGGCGTGGCTCACCGCCTCCGTCACCTCCATCAGGAAGCGCGCGCGGTTGGCGACGGAACCGCCATAGGCGTCCGTGCGCGCGTTGGTGCCGTCGCGCAGGAACTGGTCGATCAGGTAGCCGTTGGCGGCGTGGATCTCCACGCCGTCCAGGCCGGCGTCGAACACCGCGCGCTTGGCGGCGTCGGCGAAGAGGCGGGCATAGGCCGGGATCTCCGCCGTCTCCAGCGCGCGCGGCACCGGGAAGGGCACCATGCCGGCCGCACCCGCGTACAGCTCGCCCCGGGCGGCGATGGCCGAGGGGGCGACGGGCTGCGAACCGTCCGGGCGGAACATCGGGTGCGAGATGCGGCCGACGTGCCAGATCTGCGTGAAGATGCGCCCGCCGTCGGCGTGCACGGCGTCGGCCACGCGGCGCCAGCCGGCCGCCTGCTCCACCGTGTGGATGCCCGGCGTGTCGGGGTAGCCCTGGGCGTCGGCGGAGACCTGCGTCGCCTCGGTGATGATCAGGCCAGCGGAGGCGCGCTGGCGGTAGTACTCCACCGTCAGGTCGGTGGGCGTGTTGCCCGCACCGGCGCGCGACCGCGTCATCGGCGCCATGACGATGCGGTTCGGCAGCTCGACGGCGCCGAGACGGACGGGGGTGAAGAGGTCGACTGCGGACATGTGCCCCTCGTGCAGGGTGGGTATGTATGTGCGTACATACTTGGCGCTTTCGCGCCCCTTGTCAAGTATGTCCCTGCATACCTATTGTCTGGGATATGGACGACGGCCTTACCTCACCCGCCCCTCTGTCTTGCACGTCGGCGCCGCCCCGACGGCGCGACCGCGAGGCGACCATGGGCGCGCTGCTCGACGCCGCGAAGTGCACCTTCGCCGCGCGCGGCTTCGACGCGGCCACGACGCGCGAGATCGCCGCCGCCGCCGGGGTGAACGAACAGCTGATCCAGCGCTACTTCGGCGGCAAGACCGGCCTTCTGCTGGCGGTGGTCGAGCGGTTCGGCAAGGCGGAGGGGCAGGGCTGCCCGCTGCCGCCGCCGGGCGACTGCCTGGAGACGGACATCGGCACCTTCCTGCACCAGCAGGTCAAGCTGACGTGGGAGCGGCGCGACCTCGCCAAGGTGGTGCTGGACCGCGCGCTGGTCGACCCGGCCGTGGCGGCGGAGATGAGCCGCACCCTGTCGGAGACGCGCATCCCCTGCCTGCTGGCGCGGCTGGAGACGTTCCGCGAACGCGGCCTGATCGACCCCGCCGCCGACCTGCCCAACGTCGCCGCCGGCATCGCGGCGCTCAGCTTCAGCCTGGGCTTCCTGGAGCAGGTGGTGTTCGCCCGCAATCCCGACGGCGTGTGCGCGGTGATGCGCACGCTCGCCCACACCATCGCGCGCGGGCTGGCCCCTAAAGCGGCGCTCAGGTCCTGAGCGCGCCGACGGCCGCGTCCACCGAGTCGTAGACGTCGAACACGGTGATGAGCTGGGTGATGTGCAGGACCTCGTTGATGCGCGTCGGCAGGTTGGCGAGAACCATGCGGGCGCCGCGGTTGGTCGCCGTGGTGTAGGACGACACCAGCTCGCCGACGCCGCTGGAATCGATGGCGGTCACGCCGCGCAGGTCGAGCACGATGCGCTGCGCGCCGCCGTTCAGCGCCTGCTGCAACGCCTGCCGCAGCGCGAACTCGCCCTCGCCGATGATCAGCTTCCCGTTCAGCGTCAGCACCTGAACGTTGCCGACGTTCATGACCATGACGTTCAGCGCCCAGGCCGGCGGCGCCAGCCCCGCCCCCAGCAGGGTGGCGCCCACGGCGCCGAGGGCGATCAGGCAGGCGCGCCGCGACCGCGGTTCCATCGTCATCTCTTTCCCCTCCGTGTCCGTGGTGGTCCTGCCCCTTTGTGACAAGGCCACCGATCGGGTTCCGCGCGCCAGGAAAAATCGGCCCGTTCTTAGCCGGCCGCTTCCCACCCGATGGCGTCGCGCAGGAAGCGCACGCCCAGCGCCTTGAAGGCGGCGACCTGCGCGCTGTCCGTGCCGCCGGCGTGCCCGCCGGTCGCCGGTTCGTGGAAGTGGACGGCGCTGTAGCCTATGGCCTGCAGCTTCGCCGCCATCTTGCGCCCGTGCCCGCAATGGACGCGGTCGTCGCAGCGGTTGGTGAGGATCAGCATCGGCGGATAGGGCCGGTCCGGTGCTGCGGCGTGGTAGGCCGAGATGCCGGCCAGGAACGCCCAGTCCTCCGGCTTCGCCGGGTCGCCGTATTCGTCGGTCCAGATGGCCCCGCCCAACTGCGGGAAGCGGCGCATGTCGATCAGCGGGATGGTGCAGAGGATGGCGCCGAACCGCTCCGGATACCGCGTCAGCATGTTGGCGACGAGCAGCCCGCCGTTCGACCCGCCCTCCGCGGCGATGCGGCCGGGGCGCGTCACGCCGCGCGCCACGAGGTCGGCGGCGACGGCGGCGAAGTCGTCGTGCGCCAGCCGCTTGCCCGCCCGCCGGCCGGCCTCGTGCCACGCCGCGCCGAACTCGCCGCCGCCACGGATGCTGGCGATCACGACGGTGCCGCCGCGTTCCAGCCACAGCTTGCCGGCCGCCGGGTCGTAATAGGGCAGCACGGGGACCGCGAACCCGCCGTAGCCGGTCATCAGCACCGGGGCGTCGCCCGTGGCGCCGGGCGGGCCGACCTGCACGTAGGGGATGCCCGTGCCGTCCGCCGACACCGCGTCGTGCCGGCTCACCGCCAGCCCGGCGGCGTCGAACGCCGCCGCCGCCCGCTTCAGCAGCCGCGGCGCCGCGCCCGGCCGCAGCAGCAGGAGCGACGGCGGGGTCAGCGGGTCCTGCGCGTAGGCCAGCAGGTCGCCGTTCGACTCCTCCGGCTCCTGGTCCAGGGGAAGGACGGACACGGTCCCCACCTCCGGCACCCCGGCCAGCGGCTCCCGCGACCATCCGGACGGCGAGGGCGTCAGCACCTCGAACACCTGCCGCAGGTCGTCCAGAATGCTCAGCACCAGCCGTCCGCCGCACCAGACCGGGGCGTGCGCCACGCGGCGCGGCGCGGGCTCGAACAGCGTCACGAAGTCCCGGCGGCCGGCCAGGAAGGCGGGAAGGGCGATGCCGATGACCGCCTCTTCGGGAAAGGTCGTGCCGCCCACCGTCCAGGGCTTGCGCAGCCGCACCGCCAGCCAGTCGCCGTGCCGCGCGCCGCTGCCGTACAGGACGGCGTCCGGCGGGAGGTCCAGCGCCCGCTTCGGCCCGTCCCGGTCGCCCAGCAGGAAGCGGGTGGTGACGTTGTCGCCCTCGAAGAACCACACGCGCTCGGCCGGGCCGTCGTGCTCGACCGCGACGGCGACGTAACGGGTGTCGTCCTTCGTCTCGAAGACGACGGGTGCGGCCAGCGGATCGGTGCCCCGCCGCCACCGGCGGACGGCGCGCGGGTAGCCGGACGAGTTCGCCATGCCCGCCCCGGCGGCCGACGCGAACAGCAGCGTGTCGCGGTCCAGCCAGACGGGGCTCCACCCCTTGGCCTCCGGCAGGAAGAAGCCGTCCGGCAGGAAGCGCCGCGCGGCCACGTCGAACTCGCGCAGCACGGCGGCGTCGCCGCCGCCGCGCGACAGGCGGATGACCGCCCGGTCGTGCGCGCCGGGCAGGGTGGACGGGCCGCCCCACACCCAGTCCTCGCCCTCCTCCGCCGCCAGCCGGTCGAGGTCGAGCAGGACGTCCCACTCCGGCGCGTCGGTGGCGAAGCTCTCCAGCGAGGTCGTCCGCCAGACGCCGCGCGGGTTCGCCGCGTCCTGCCAGAAATTGAACAGGCGGCCGCCGCGCCGCACGACGTGGGGGATCTTGTCCTGCCGGTCGATGATGGCCTTCAGCGCGTCCCGGTCGGCCGCGTAGCCGTCATCGCAAAACGCCGTCCGCGTCGCCGCGTTCTGCGCCTCGACCCAGGCGAGGGCGGCGGCGGACTCCCTCTCCTCCAGCCACAGGTGCGGGTCGTCGTCCGGGGCGTCCGGCGTCGGGCGAAAGTCCCCTGTCGTCATCCTGGTGCCTCCCCGGCCGTGCATGCCGCAAGCGTCGTCTAATCCCCCGCCGCCGCGCGTTCCTCCAGCCGCCGCCCGGCCCGGTGGGTGCCCAGCGCGTCCAGGGAATACAGCGTCAGCGCCGTCCAGATGCAGCCGAAGGCGACGGCGTGCGCCGTCGTGAAGTGCTCGCCATAGACCAGCACGCCCAGCAGCAGCTGCCCGGTGGGCGACGCGTACTGCAGAAGCCCGATGGTGGTCAGCTTCAGGCGCGCCGCGCCGATGGCGAACAGCACCAGCGGCACCGCCGTCACCGGTCCCGACAGCGCCAGCATCGCCGTCTGCCCCACGCCGCGCAGGTAGGCGGCATCCATCCCCAGCCAGATCAGGTAGGCGAGCGCCGCCGGCAGCAGCAGCGCCGTTTCCACCAGCAACCCGATCATCGGGTCGATCGCCGCCTTCTTGCGCACCAGCCCGTAGAAGCCGAAGCTCAAGGCCAGCGCCAGCGCGATCCACGGCACCACGCCGTGCGACAGCACGAGGCTGCCCACCCCCGCCGCGGCCAGCAGCACCGACAGCAGCTGCCGGCGCGACAGCCGTTCGTGCAGGAAGACGACGCCCAGCACCACGTTGACCAGGGGGTTGATGTAATAGCCCAGGCTGGCCTCCACCAACTGGCCGGAGGCCACCGCGTAGACGAAGATCAGCCAGTTGCTGGACACCAGCGCCGTCGTCACCAGGAAGACGCCCAGGCGCCGCCACGTGCCCACGGCGCGCACCACGGCCGCCGCACCCCGCGTCGCCAGCACGGCCGCACCCAGCAGCAGCACCGTCCACACCACGCGGTGCGCGACGATCTCCGGCGCGCCGACGTGGCCGACCAGCTTGAAATAGACCGGCGCCAGCAGGCCCCACATCAGGAAGGCGCCCAACGCCGACAGGATGCCGATCAGGGTGGCGCTGCGGGCGGCATCGCGGGCGGTGGGGGAGGTCATACGGTCCGTTTAGCACGCCAACGATCGGCTGGCGACCGGACGGCCGGGCATGCGTGGACTGCGCGGCCGGAATGACTGGGCATCCGCCGCGTCATCGCCGCACGTCCACAGCAACCGCAGACGAAAGCACAAAGACATATGCCCTAGTGGCTAGATTGCATGCGTTTGTGATCGGGCTGCAATGGTGATAGGCTCCTCCGATATCGATATCGTCTTTGATTGTCCATCAGAAATTCACGGATTTAGGGGCGTGTGGTGGAACGAAGTGGAAGTACTGTTGATGGAGCTTTGGCGTTGTCCGTGGAAACGCCCGTGCGTCATCTTCAGGCGGTCGCCGAATTCGGCCAGTATGCGCTGTGGGAAACCGACCTGGACGCGCTGCTGCACGAGGCGTGCTCGCAAGTCGCGAAGGGGCTTGGGGTTCCGTACGCGAAAGTTCTGGAATACCGGCCGGCCGGCGACAACTTCCTGATCCGCGCCGGGGTGGGGTGGGGGCCGGGCGTCGTGGGGTCGGTGCGCGCCCCGGCCGACCGCGGCCATCCGCCGGGGCTGGCCATGCTGACGCGCCAGCCGGTGGTGACCGAGGACGTCACCGCCGACCCGCGCTTCACCCCCACCGCGCTGTTCCGCGAATACGGCGTGGTGGCGCTGGCCAACGTGCCCATCGTGACCGAGGCCGGCGTGTTCGGCGTGCTGGAGGTGGTGACGCCCCGCCGCCAGTCCTTCTCCGGGGCGGAGGTCAGCTTCCTGCGGGGCTTCGCCAACCTGATCGCCGCCGTGCTGCACCGCAAGGGCGTGGAGCGGTCGCTGCAGGCCGCCTTGCAGGAACGCGAGATCCTGCTGCGCGAACTCCAGCACCGGGTGAAGAACAACCTGTACGTGGTCACCAGCCTGCTGGGACTTCAGGCCAACCGCATCGACGACGACGCGGCCCGGCAGGCGCTGATGGAGGTGCAGGGCCGGGTGCACGCCATCGGCCTCGCCTACAGCATCTTGCAGACCTCGCAGGACATCTCGCGCTTCGACCTCGGCGCCTATCTGGCCGACCTGTGCCGCACGCTGGTGGCCGCCGCGACCTGCCCGGTCCGCCTCGATCTCGACCTGCGGCCGGCACCGGTGAGCTTGCAGGTGGGCGTGCCGCTCGGCCTCATCGTCAACGAGATCGTGTCCAACAGCCTCCAGCACGCCTTCGGGCCGGAGGGCGGCGCGGTGTCGCTGTCCGTGCGGCGGGTGGACGAGCGCATCGAGCTGACGGTCGCCGACGACGGCCGCGGCATGAATCCCGCCGCCGGGGCGCGGCGCGGCAGCCTGGGGCGCAAGCTCATCGCCGCACTCGCCGTGCAGATCCAGGGCACGCTGACGCGCCCGGAGGTGGAACGCGGCGTGTGCTACCACATCAGCTTCCCGGTGCCGAATGACTGACGGCGGGCCCGTGCTCAAGCGCATCCTCGTGGTCGAGGACGAGGCGCTGGTGGCGCTCTACACCCAGGAACTGCTGGAGGACGCCGGGCACACCGTCGTCGGCCTCGCCGCCACCGGCGAGAGCGCGCTGGCCCTGGCCGCGCACGAGCGCATCGACCTGGCGCTGCTGGACATCCGCCTGCCCGGCGGCATGGACGGCATCGCGGTGGGGGAGGCGCTGCGCGCCCGCCACGGCATCCCGGTGATCTTCATCTCCGGCACGCTGGACCGCGAAACGCTGGCGCGCACCAGCGCCGTGGCCCCGGTGGCCTGCCTGCAGAAGCCCGTCCGTCCCGGCGAACTGCTGTCCGCCGTCAACCGCGCCGGCAAAGGCGCGTAGGTTGGGTTGAGTTCCCACCGGCGCTGGCACGCCGACCCGCAGCGGGATGAAACTAGGACAAAGCCCCTCTCCCCTGGCGGGAGAGGGGTTGGGGAGAGGGGGATAGCCGCCTCTCGCGCTGGCCTTCAGCCAGCGCTGACGGCGTCAGGCGGATGCCTCTGGCATCCGCTGAGAGCCGGCAGGCGGAACATGACTTTCTTCCGCCCTGCCGGGCGTAACCACCCTCTCCCCAACCCCTCCCCCGTCAAGGGGGAGGGGCTATGAGGAGCACCTGCCCCTTGTTTCTTTCCAGCCGCAGGCGAAGCCCAACGCGCCGGCGTTGCGCAGAGTGTTGGGCTTCGCTGGCGCTCAACCCAACCTACGACTCAACGGCTGCCGCCGCCACTTCCGCCACCCGCGCCACCACCCATGCCGCCACCCGCACCGGCGCGCCCGCCAGCGCCGCCAGCGCCCGGCGACGGGGTGGCGCCGGGGACCTGCGGCGTCGGGGTAAGGGAACCGGCGCCCGACGACCCGGACCCGCCGCCGCCCTGTGCGCCCCCCTGTGCGCCTCCTTGGGCGCCGGTTGCGCCGCCGGGGTTGGGCTGGCCGGAGCCGAAGCCGGTCTCGCGGGCCATGGTGCGGGCCTCGCGCAGGCGCTGCAGGCAGCCGTCGGTATCGCCACGGTCGGCGGCGGCGCGCGCCTCGCCGATCATGTCGCGCATGCGGCGGCGCTCGTCCTCGCCTAGGCGCGCACCCTGCCGCGTGCCGGCGGCGGAACTGTCGGCGCTGCCCAGGATGGTGTCGGCGAAGCGGGCGGCGTCGCGCTTGCAGGCGTCCGCCCGTTCGGCCGGCTGCTGCGCCGCCGCCGGCAGGGCGGTGAGGGCGAGCAGCAGCGGCACGGCCAGCCGCGCACGCATCAGCAGCGCACGCATCAGGTGCCGTCCCGCGGCGGCGTGCGGTCCAGCCGGCCGCGCGCCACGTCGGCCGCCGAGCCGGGCCCGTAGGACGGCGATGCCGTCCCCGGACCCGTCGCTGGCGGCACATGGATGCCGCCCGCGTCCGTGGCCTTCGGCGGGGTCTTCGGCTCGGCCTCCGTGTTGGCCTCGCGGAAGGCGCTGGCGGCATCGGACAGGGTGCGCCGGGATTCGACGGTCTCGGGCGAGGGGATGTCCTCCACCGGCGTGTGGCCGACGGTCTCGTCCGCCGTCACGCCGCGCCCGGGCCAGCCCGACGTACGCCCCGACTCACGCCATGCGGCGGCGCGCTCGCCCATGTTGACGGCACCCCCGCCCTCGATGATGGCGATCGCGCGCTCGATGGGTTCGCCGTGCTTGAGCGAGGCGACGAGCAGCGCGCCCCCGCGCTGCACGCCCGCGGCGTAGGCGTGCGCCTCGTCGTCCGGCACGCCCCAGCCGCGCAGCTGCGGGATCAGCGCGCCGTAGCCGTCGCCAGCGCCGTAGCCGCCATCGCTGATCACCTCCAGCTCGGCGTCGTCGAAGCCGGCGTCGACCAGGCTGCGGAAGGTGTCGTCGGCGTCGGCGCGGGTGTCGAACAGCGCCACGATGTTGGTGTGGGACACGGCCGCCTCCGTCGGTTCATCAGGATCAGTTCATCGGGATCAGTTCAGCCAGATCAGTTCAACCAGACCAGCAGGATCGCCACGATGGCGATGACGAACGCCACGATCAGCAGGGTCCTGGATTGCGAGCGGACGGTGCCGGTCCCCTCGTAGACGCCCATCTTGCGGGGCCCATGGTCGTCGCTGGCCATGGCGTACTCCCTTCGCAGTGCCGGATGTTGCATCCGGACAACAGGGCGCTGCGCCGCCCGGTTCCGCCAAACGCTGTCAGCCGCCACCGGTGTGGTGCAGGTGCGGCCGGAAGGCCGCCTCGTGGGCGTGCCTGTCCAATGTTGCGGCTGGTCGTCGCATTGAATCCGCTCCGCCGAATCCTGCACTATCGATAAAGATCATCGGGAATCGTGGTGCGAAATGCCGGGATATCGGAAATCGTTCAGCATCGTAATCGGCATGTGCGTGTATGCCGCCATGATGGCGGGGGCGCTTTTTTCTATGGGTTCCCCGGCATCGGCCGCGTCGGAGATGCGAGGTGTCGCGCCATTCTTGCGAGGCGGCTGGTCAATCGATTGCTCCTCACCTCCGCATCTATGGCGGATTTTTTCCAGCGAGAAGGCCATCGGGCCTGTTCCTGTGTTGGAAGAGGCCAGAAAAACTACGGTCAGTGGAAATTTCATCGATGTGGAATACTCCGACGGTTTGATTGATAGATTCAAATACATTTCGGATGATCGGGTTTCGTATATTTACCAGCTCAGGCGTGACGGTTCTGTTTACAGGGACTGGTCGCAATATGGCGGCGTCGTTCTGCACCGATGCCAGGTGGATCAGTACGACTATGCTGCCGCTCCGACCGAGCTCGAGGGAGGGTGGTCCTACGATTGTACGAAGCCGCCGGATCGCTGGCGACGCTACGCCGGGTCCGAGGCCACCGGGCCCGGCACGCAACGGTATCGCATCCAATCCGTTTCGCGCAGCGGACCGCTCTACAGGGTAACCTATGTCGATGGAGACGGCGAAGTCTTCGTCATGATTGATGGCGACACGCTCAGGTATATCTACGATTTCGATCCCGGCGATGCCATCAGAAGGAACTGGACGAGGAAGAACATCGTCCTGTCACGGTGCGAGCGGCCGGTGTATTCTGCACAAGGCGGGGGTGGGCGTGTCGATCGGGAACGGGGCGGATACGCGCCACCTTCCGGCGCAGCAAATGCCGCCAGGGATCTTGCGAAAAATCAGCTCGTCGTGAAAGCTACGAAATGCGCGATAGCCGGCGGCTTGGCGTCTCTGGCCAAGGAACCGTCAACGAAGGCCTTCATCGACCTATTCGTGATGTCGATGCTGAATCAAGCGCCGCCGACGAAAGAAGACGTGGCAAAGCAACTTGCCTTTGCGAAGGTCGAGCACGAGCTGAAGGAGCGCGGGCACGACAACATGGCGATGATGGTCAGCGCCGGCGCCATGCTCGACTGCGTGGCGAATTGACGTCCTCCAGCTTCGCCCGCCGTCGCTGGCCCCCGACGCCACATCGCAACTCGTGACCAAAAGCAGGCCCGGAGCGCGTGGCTCCGGGCCTTGGCAATCGCCGCCACGCGTGGGCGGGTTACTCGCGGACGACCTGCTGGCGGGCGAGGTCGAGCAGGCGCTCCATCTCCCGCTCCACGCGGTGCTCGGAGATGTCGACGCCGCGCTCCTTCAGGTCGGCGCACAGGCGGTCGCGGATGTCGTGCGGGCCGGTCGTGTCGATGTCGGTGTCGATGATCTGCCGGACGTAGTCGTCGGCCGCCGGGCCGGTCAGGCCCAGGAGGTCGGCCGCCCACAGCCCCGCCAGCTTGTCGCGCCGGGTCCGGATCCGGAACAGCAGCTCCTCGTCGTGCTGGTACTTGTTCTCGAAGGCCCTCTCGCGCTCGTCGAAGGTGGTCATGGGACCCCGGACTCCTTGGCTTGTTTGCGCTTCCCGTTACCGGATTATATAGCCGGTGCAGCCGCTGGCGCCACCGCCCCACCGGCCACCGCATCCGCGAAATCGGCAGCGGGCGACATACCGGGAGAGGAGCCGAAAGGCAAGATTTCATGTGCAGCGTCATCATCCTGCGGCGTCCGGACGCAACCTGGCCCCTGATCATCGGGGCCAACCGTGACGAAATGGCGAATCGGCCCTGGCTCCCGCCCGGCCGCCACTGGCCCGACCGCCCCAACGTGACGGCCGGCCTGGACGAGCTGGCCGGCGGCACCTGGATGGGCCTCAACGACGAAGGGGTGGTCGCCGCCATCCTCAACCGCGTCGGCACGCTCGGGCCGCAGGACGGCAAGCGCTCGCGCGGCGAACTGGTGCTGGAGGCGCTGGACCACGCCGACGCCTCCGACGCCGTGCTGGCCCTGAGCCACCTGGACACGCGCGCCTACCGCCCCTTCAACCTGTTCATCGCCGACAACCGCGACGCCTACGTGGTCATGCACCGGGGTGAAGGCGGGCGCAACCGGCCGGAGGTGGAGACGGTGGGGGAGGGGCTGCACATGCTGACCGCCCGCGACCTGGACGACACGGCCGACCCGCGCGTCGCGCTCTACCTGCCGCTGTTCCGCCACGCCGCCCCGCCCGACCCGGACGCCGGCACCTGGGGCGGCTGGCCGGAGCTGCTGTCCAGCCGCATCTGGGACGGGGAGCGCGCCAGCGGCGCCATGAACTTCCGGCTGCCCAGCGGCTTCGGCACCTCGTCCAGCGCGCTGATGGCCCTGCCGGCGGTGGAGCGCCCGGACCTCGATCCCCTCTGGCACTTCGCCGCCGGCCCGCCGCACGAGCACCCGTACCAGCCCGTGAAGGCGGGGTGAGGGCGAAATCCCCTTGGATTGTGTTCCGGCGGCCGGCTTGCTATATCACTCACGGACATCCATGGGCCGGCGGTCACTTGCCGGCCCTTCTACGGTTTTGGACAATCGCACCCATGTCGAGACGCCGGCGCATCTACGAAGGCAAGGCCAAGGTCCTGTTCGAGGGACCGGAGCCGGGCACCCTCGTCCAGTACTTCAAGGACGACGCCACCGCCGACAACAACAAGAAGGGCATCATCACCGGCAAGGGGGTGCTGAACAACCGCATCTCCGAATACCTGATGAGCCGTCTGTCGGAAATCGGCGTGCCGACGCACTTCGTGCGCCGCCTCAACATGCGCGAGCAGCTGATCCGCGAGGTCGAGATCATCCCCATCGAGGTGGTGGTGCGCAACGTCGCCGCCGGCTCGCTGTCCAAGCGCTTCGGCATCCCGGAAGGCACGCCGCTGCCGCGCTCGATCATCGAGTACTATTACAAGTCGGACGAGCTGGGCTCCCCCTTCGTGTCGGAGGAGCACATCACCGCCTTCGGCTGGGCCACCCCGCAGGACCTGGACGACATGGTGGCGCTGAGCCTGCGCGTGAACGACTACCTGTCGGGCCTGTTCCTGGGCATCGGCCTGCGGCTGGTGGACTTCAAGCTGGAGTTCGGCCGCCTGTGGGAGAACGAGGACATGCGCATCGTCCTCGCCGACGAGATCAGCCCGGACAACTGCCGCCTGTGGGACATCAAGACCAACGAGAAGCTGGACAAGGACCGCTTCCGCCAGGACCTCGGCAAGGTCGAGGAGGCCTACCAGGAGGTGGCGCGCCGGCTCGGCATCCTGCCCGAGGGCGGGCCGGGGGACCTCAAGGGCCCCAAGACGATTCAGTAATCCAAACTACCCTTTGAGCGAAGGCGAGATCATGAAGGCGAAGGTTCACGTCACCCTGAAGCGCGGCGTCCTGGATCCGCAGGGCAAGGCCATCGAGCACGCGCTGCACACCCTGGGCTTCGCGGGCGTCGACAACGTGCGCGCCGGCAAGGTCATCGAGCTGGAGCTGAAGGCCACCGACAAGGACGCCGCCCGCAAGGAGGTGGAGGCCATGTGCTCCAAGCTGCTGGCCAACACCGTGATCGAAGACTACGCCATCGAGCTGGCGTAAGTGCGCTTCTCCCTCTCCCCTCCGGGGGAGAGGGATTGGGGAGGCCCGTGACCCCCGACCATCTCGCATCCCTTGACCCGATCTTCGCCGAATGCATCCGCGTCGGCGGGCCGCTGGTGCGCGACTTCACCCGGCCCAGCGGCTTCCCCGGCCTGCTGCGCATCATCATGGAGCAGCAGCTCTCTACCCAGGTGGCGCTCGTCCTGTGGGGCAAGCTGCAGGCCCGCCTGGACCCGGTGACGCCCGAAGGCTTCCTGGCGCTCGATGAGGCGACGCTGAAGGCCTGCGGCTTCTCCGGCCGCAAGATCCTCTATGGCCGCATCCTGGCCGAGGCGGTCTTGAGCGGGTCCCTCGACCTCGACGCGCTGCACCGCATGGAGGACGAGGCCGCCATCGAGGCGCTGGTGGCGCTGAAGGGCATTGGCCGCTGGAGTGCCGAGATCTACCTGATGTCCGCGCTCGACCGGCCCGACGTGTGGCCGGTGGACGACCTCGCCATCCAGATCGGCGTGCAGCGCCTCAAGGGTTGGGAGGCGCGCCCGACCCGCGCGCAGCTCCTGGACGTGGCCGAGCCCTGGCGCCCCTACCGCAGCCTCGCCGCGCGGCTGGTCTGGCACCACTACGTGGCGCTCCAGCAGCAGAAGAAGAAGCCGCGCTAGCGCGTTCCGGCGGCCGGAACGCCGCTCTCCGCACGCTGTTGACCTTTCCAGATGGCGGACCCGGTGCCGGCGTCGCACTTCCGCCATAGGCCGATCCGTCTGCATGCAAACGATCAAAGATCGCTACGATAGGCCGCTCGTGCCCATGCGTATGGTTGAAGGGCGAACGGTTCAGAGGACCGCGTTGGAGAAACGGACCACCCACGCCACCACCACCCGCGCCCGGCGTCAGGAGGACGAGCTTGCCGCCCGCGTCGACGCGTTGGAGGAGGCCGTGCGGGCGCGCGACGCCTTCCTCGCCATCGCCGCGCACGAGCTGCGCAACCCCATGTACGCGCTGAGCCTGCACCTGTCCGTGGCGCTCAAGATGGCGAAGGCGGGCACGAACGACGACCTGGCCCGCGTGCTGGAGGGGGCCACGCTGTCCCTCAACCGCTACGTCGAGCGGGCGACGCTGCTGCTGGACGTGTCGCGCATCAACGCCGGCCACAAGGACCTCCACATCGAGGACGTGGATTTCGCCGCGCTGGTCCGGCAGGTGGCGGAGACCTTCGCGGCGGAGGCGGACTACACCGGCGTCACCCTCACCCTCGACCTGCCGGACCGCCTGGACGGACGCTGGGACGGGCTGGCCATCGAGCAGATCACCGGCAACCTGCTGTCCAACGCCATCAAGTACGGCGCCGACGGCCCCGTCGAGGTGACGCTGGCGCGGGAGGGGAACTGGGTCGGCCTGACGGTGCGCGACCGCGGCCCCGGCATCCCGGCCGAAGACCTGGAGCGGATCTTCGGGCAGTTCGAGCAGGTGATCTCCGGCACCGCGCGGACCGGCTTCGGCGTCGGGCTGTGGCTCGTCCGTTCGCTGCTGGAGGCGCACGGCGGCAGCATCGCGGTCGACAGCACGCCCGGCGCCGGCGCCACCTTCACCGCCCGGCTGCCCCTGGACGCCACCCCCACCGGACCGCGACGCCCATGACGGAAGAGACGGAAGACCCGCACAGGATGGAACTCGACCGCGTCCCCACCGGCATCGCCGGCCTGGACACGGTGTTGCACGGCGGCTTGCTCAAGGGCGCCGTCTACATCGTGCAGGGCGTGCCGGGGGCGGGGAAGACGATCCTGTCCAACCAGATGTGCTTCAGCCACGTGGCCGCGGGCGGGCGGGCGGTCTACGTCACGCTGCTGGCCGAATCGCACACGCGCATGATCCAGCACCTGCGCCCGATGGCCTTCTTCGACGAATCCGTGATCCCCGAGCGCCTGTACTATGTCAGCGCCTTCAGGACGCTGGAGGACGAGGGGCTGAAGGGCCTGCTGGACCTGTTGCGGCGCGAGATGCGCGGGCACCGGGCCGGCGTGATGGTGCTCGACGGGCTGGTGGCGGCGGAGGAGACGGCGGCCTCGGACCGCGAGTTCAAGAAGTTCGTGCACGAGGTGCAGATGCACGCCGCGCTGAACGGCTGCACGGTGCTGCTGCTCACCACCGGCGGGCCGGGGCCGGTGCGGGCCGAGCACACCATGGTGGACGGGCTGATCGAACTGGATGACCAGCTTTTCGAGGTGCGCACGGAGCGCAGCCTACAGGTCCGCAAGTTTCGCGGCAGCGATTCGCTGCGCGGGCGCCATCCGGTGCGCATCACGGCGGACGGCTTGGTCGTCTACCCGCGCATCGAAGCCGTGTTCTCCACGCCCTCGGTTCCGGACGCGGCGACGGCCGACCGGGTCGCGACCGGCGTCGACGGGCTGGACGCGCTGATCGGCGGCGGGCTGATCGAGGCGACGACCACCGCCCTGATGGGGCCGACCGGCGTCGGCAAGACGACCTTCGGCCTCCACTTCCTGGCGCAGTGCAGCGCGGCGGAGCCCGGCCTGCTGTTCGGCTTCTACGAAACCCCCGCGCGCCTCAGGCTGAAGGCGGCGCGGCTGGGCCTGGATCTGGAAGGGCTGGAGAAGACGGGCGCCCTGGAGATCGTCTGGCAGGCGCAGACGGAGAACGTGCTGGACGAACTGGCGCACCGGATGCGCGACGCCGTGCTGCGCCGCGGCGTGCGGCGCCTGTTCGTGGACGGCCTGGGCGGCTTCATCGAATCCGCCGTCCATCCGGAGCGCATGAGCCGCTTCTTCTCTGTGCTGTCGAACGAGATCCGGGCGCTGGGCGTCACCGCCATCTACACGCTGGAAACGCGTGACATCCTCGGGCCGACGCTGCAGGTGCCGGTCAGCGGGATTTCGTCGCTGGTCGAGAGCGTTGTCTTCCTGCGCTATGTGGAGGTGCAGGCGCGGACCCGGCGGCTGCTGTCGATCGCCAAGATCCGCGACAGCGGCTTCGACCCCGCGCTTCACGAATTCGAGATCACCGGACAGGGCGTGCGGATCGTCGGCCCGTTCGCCGGCTACGAAGGGATGCTGAGCGGCTACGCGCGCACCCTGGACGCGCCCGCCCCCGCCAGCCCTTCCAAGCGGCCGCCGCGCCAGGGGTGATGCGTGAAGACCATCCTGCTGGTGGAAGACGAGTTCGGCATCGCCGGGGTGCTTACGGTCCTCCTGGAGGACGAGGGCTACCGCGTGCTGTCGGCCGCCAACGGCCGGCAGGCCCTGGCCCGGCTTGCCGAGGCCCGGCCGGATTTGGTGGTTACCGATTTCATGATGCCGCTGCTGGACGGCGCGGCGCTGGGCGCTGCGCTGCGCGCCGACCCCGCCTTCAAGGACATTCCCATCATAATGATGAGCGCCGTGCCGGAAGCCGCCGTCCGCGCGCGCTTCGCCGGCTACACCGCCTTCCTGCGCAAGCCGTTCCCCATCCCGGCCTTCTTCGACCTGATCGCCAGGGTCCTGAAGGGGTGAGCGCCGGACAGCCGCCTTACCGCCACGTCCGCCGCTTCTGCGTGGCCGCGGCGCGGATGGCCTTCAGCGCCTCGTGCGACAGGCCGATGCGCGACTGGCCGGGGCCGCGGCCGGACATGCGGACGTCCATCACCGCGTAATCGTTCGGCCCCCGCTCGTGGAACGCCACGGACGCGGCCTCGCAAACGGCCACGCCGCGCTCGAAGTCCACTTTCCAGGTCAGTTCCATGGGGGCCTCCCCAAATAATCGACAAAAACACTCTATCAGCGAAGCAAACCTTACGTCCACATATTTTAACCCTTTCGAAAGGGTGGCCTGGATCGCAGCCATTCCGCCCCAGCCCCTTGCTTCATCCGGCCTATCCCTCTAGTGTCCCCCGCAAAAGCCCTGCCACCCCCGAGCCCGAGCGAAACCGCGCCCCCATGAAGGCTGCCGTCATCGTCTTCCCCGGCTCCAACCGCGAACGCGACGCCGTCGCCGCGCTGGAAGCCGCCTCCGGGACCAAGCCGTACGAGGTTTGGCACCGCGACACCGAACTGCCCGACGTCGACCTGATCGTCGTCCCCGGCGGCTTCTCCTATGGCGACTACCTGCGCTCCGGCGCCATGGCCGCGCACTCGCCGATCATGCGCGAGGTCAAGGCCCGCGCCGACAAGGGCGTGCGGGTGCTGGGCGTCTGCAACGGCTTCCAGATCATCACGGAGGCCGGGCTGCTGCCGGGCGCCCTGATGCGCAACGCCAAGCTGAAGTTCATCTGCCGCACCGTTGCGATGCGGGTGGAGAACACGGACAGCGCCTTCACCGCCAAGTACCGTCCGGGGCAGATCGTCCGCTATCCGGTCGCCCACCACGACGGCAACTACTGGGCCGATCCGGAGACGGTGAAGCGCCTGGAGGGGGAGGGCCGCGTCGCCTTCCGCTACGTCGGCGACCTGGGGCAGGCGGATCCGGCCCACAACCCCAACGGCTCCGTCAACGCCATCGCCGGCATCTTCAACGAGAAGAAGACGGTGCTCGGCCTGATGCCGCATCCGGAAGACGCGGTGTGCGCCCTGCACGGCAACACCGACGGCAAGCCCCTGTTCGACGGTCTGGTGGAGGCCTTGTCGTGAGCGAACCCAAGAACAGCGAACCCAAGGTCACCGCGGAACTCGCCGCCACCTACGGCGTGACCGCCGAGGAATACAAGCTGTTCCTCGACATCCTCGGCCGCGAGCCGACCTTCACCGAGCTGGGCATCGTCTCGGTCATGTGGTCGGAGCACTGCTCGTACAAGTCGTCCAAGGTCTGGCTGATGAAGCTGCCGACCACCGGCCCGCAGGTCATCTGCGGCCCCGGCGAGAACGCCGGCGTGGTCGACATCGGCGACGGCGACACCGTCATCTTCAAGATGGAAAGCCACAACCACCCGTCGTTCATCGAGCCCTACCAGGGCGCTGCGACCGGCGTGGGCGGCATCCTGCGCGACGTGTTCACCATGGGTGCGCGGCCCATCGCCAACATGAACGCGCTGCGCTTCGGCTCGCCCGACCATCCCAAGACCCGGCACCTCGTATCCGGCGTGGTCGCCGGCATCGGCGGCTACGGCAACTGCGTGGGCGTGCCCACGGTGGGCGGCGAGACCAACTTTCACCCCGCCTACAACGGCAACATCCTGGTCAACGCCATGACCGTGGGCGTGGCCAAGGCCGACCGCATCTTCTATTCGGCCGCCGCCGGTGTGGGCAACCCGGTGGTCTACGTCGGCTCCAAGACCGGGCGCGACGGCATCCACGGCGCCACCATGGCCTCGGCCGAGTTCAGCGAGGATTCGGAGGAGAAGCGCCCGACCGTGCAGGTCGGCGACCCCTTCACCGAGAAGCTGCTGATCGAGGCCTGCCTGGAGCTGATGGCCACCGACACCATCGTCGCCATCCAGGACATGGGTGCGGCCGGCCTCACCTCCTCCTCGGTCGAGATGGCCGGCAAGGGCGGTCTGGGCATCGAGCTGGTGCTCGACGACGTGCCGATGCGCGAGGAGGGGATGACCCCCTACGAGATCATGCTCTCCGAAAGCCAGGAGCGCATGCTGATCATCCTCAAGCCCGGCAGCGAGGAGCAGGCGCGCGCCATCTTCGACAAGTGGGAGCTGGACTTCGCGGTGATCGGCCACCTGACCGACACCGGCCGTCTGGTCATCAAGATGCACGGCAAGACCTGGTGCGACATGCCGATCGCCCCGGTCTCCAACGCGTCCCCCGTCTACGAGCGCCCGTGGGAGCCCACGCCGGCCCGCGACGAGGTGTCGGAAAGCGTGTGGGACAACTGGACCATTTCGTTGGGCGACACGCTGGAAAAGCTGGTCGCCTGCCCCGACCTCGCCTCCAAGCGCTGGATCTGGGAGCAGTACGACAGCCTCGTGGGCGGCGACACCCGCTTCATGTCCGGTCAGGCCGACGCCGCCGTGGTGCGCGTGCCCGGCCAGACCAAGGCGGTGGCGATCACCACCGACTGCACGCCGCGTTATTGCCTCGCCGACCCGGTCCGGGGCGGCGCCCAGGCTGTGGCCGAGGCGTGGCGCAACCTGTCGGCCGTCGGCGCCAAGCCGCTGGCGATCACCGACAACATGAACTTCGGCAACCCCGAGAAGCCGCGGATCATGGGCCAGTTCGTCGGTGCCATCCAGGGCATGTCGGAGGCGTGCAAGGCGCTCGACTTCCCGGTCGTGTCCGGCAACGTGTCGCTCTACAACGAGACGAACGGCGAGGCCATCCTGCCGACCCCCGCCATCGGCGGCGTGGGCATCCTGCCGGACGCCATGCTGGCGGTGGGCATCGCCTTCAAGAACGAGGGCGACGTCATCCTGGCGGTGGGCGAGACCAAGGGCCACATCGGCCAGTCGCTGTTCCTGCGCGAGATCCTGGGCCTGGAGGACGGCCCGCCGCCGCCGGTGGACCTGGAGGTCGAGCGGCGCAACGGCGACTTCGTGCGCGGCCTGATCCTGGACGGCCTCGTCGCGTCGAGCCACGACGTGTCGGACGGCGGCCTCATCGTGGCGATCGCCGAGATGGCGATGGCCGGCGGCGTCGGCGCCTTCCTGACCGGCTTCGACGACCAGCACGCCAAGGTGCTGTTCGGCGAGGACCAGGGCCGCTATGTCCTGGCGGTGAACCCGGCGAAGCTGGCCGAGGTCGAGGCGCGCGCCAAGGCCGCGGGCGTCCCGCTCACCACGCTCGGCCGCACGGAGGGCACGGCGCTCTCCGGCCGCGGCGGCGAGATGATCACCATCGAGCGCCTGCGCAAGGCCAACGAAGGCTGGCTCCCCGGCTACATGGCCGCCGCGGAGTGACGTGTATCTCCCTCCCCCTGCTCCGCAGGGGGAGGGAAGCCCGCGAAGTGGGCAGGGTGGGGGCAAGTTGTTTCCAAGGATCAGCGGCCCCCCGTCTTCCACAATGGCCGTTGCCCCCACCCTCCCAAGCTTCGCTTGGGTCCCTCCCTCCCCCGCCGGAGGCTGGGGAGGGGTTGAAAGAGGCAATCTCCCTTTCCCTCTCCCGGTGACAAATCGGATATGAGCGCTAAATTATGCTGCGGCGCCCGCGTGGGCGGGGCATGAGTGGATTGGCACGAGAGGGCACAGACCAATGGCGATGGAAGCCGCTGTCATCGAGAAACTGATCAAGGAAGGCATCCCCGACGCGACGGTGGAGATCGCCGACCTGCGTGGCGACGGTGACCATTACGCGGCGCTCGTCACCTCGGCGGCCTTCAAGGGCAAGAGCCGGGTGCAGCAGCACCAGATGGTGTACGCGGCACTCCAGGGGAAAATGGGCGGCGAACTGCACGCGCTGGCGCTGACCACCGCCGTGCCGGAAGGCGCTTGAGGCTTATCGGGAAAGGTAGCGAGATATGGACCAGACTGTCGTCGAGCGCATCAAGCAGGACATCGGCAGCAACGACGTCGTGCTCTACATGAAGGGCACCCCGGTGTTCCCGCAGTGCGGCTTCTCCGCCGCCGTCGTCCAGGTGCTCAGCCACGTGGGCGTGAAGTTCAAGGGCATCAACATCCTGGAGGATCCGGGCCTGCGCCAGGGCCTGAAGGACTTTTCCAACTGGCCGACCTTCCCGCAGCTCTACGTGAAGGGCGAGCTGGTCGGCGGCTGCGACATCGTGCGCGAGATGTACGAGTCGGGCGAGCTGCAGCAGCTCCTCAAGGAAAAGGGCGTCGCCACCGCCGACGCGGCCTGACGCCTCCCGGCCCCGGCCGGACGAAGAAAGGGCCCCGCCACGGCGGGGCCCTTTTCGTTTTTCACTCCCTCCCTCGCCTCCGGCGGTGGAGGGGGAAATATGTCACGCCGTCGCGGCACCCCGTTCCTCGCGCAGCACCGGGCGGCGCTTCTGGCGCACGGCGTCCATGCGGTCGGCGAACAGGGTCAGGCAGCGCGGTGTCGGCGGCAGGCTTTCGCCGCGGTGCACGCTGGCCAGGAAGTCCACCACGTCCACCAGGGCCACCGGCCCCACCGGCTTCTCGACGTAGCCGATGCCGTAGGTGCGGTACTTGTGCGCGAAGTCCACGTTGGCGGTGATGTAGACGGACGTGGTGCCGAAGGTCTCGTGCAGCCACTCGTCCACCTTGGCGCCGCAGCGCTTCTGGCCCAGCCGCAGGTCGGCCAGCGCCAGGTCGGGCGCCCGGTCGCGCGTCAGCGCCTGCGCCTGGTCGAGGCTGCAGCAGATACCGATGACCGTATAGCCTGCGCTCTCCAACGCGTCGGCGTAGGCCATCGCGATCAGCGCTTCGTCCTCGATGATCAGAATTTTCATGACGCAACCAACGCTCAGCGGAACGCATGCGTTCCAGGGGGGTAAGGTGGCGCCCCCACCGGACGTGTGCAATTCCGCTTTCGCGTTACCTGATTCGAGCGAGCACCCGAACCGGCCTATGCATCAGTCGCCGAAGACCCGGCGGAAGATCGTGTCGACGTGCTTGGTGTGGTAGGCCATGTTGAACATCGGCGCCAGCTCGTCGCGGCTGATGTGCTTGGTCACGTCGGCGTCGGCCAGCAGGTTGTCCAGCAGCTGGCCGCCCTCCGCCCACACCTTCATGGCGTTGCGCTGCACGGCCAGATACGCGTCCTCGCGGCTCATGCCCGCCTGGGTCAGCGCCAGCAGCACGCGCTGCGAGAAGACCAGACCGCCCAGGTCCTCCAGGTTCTTCTTCATGCGGTCCGGATAGACCACCAGCTTTTCCATCATGCCGATGGCGCGCACCAGGGCGAAGTCCAGCGTCACGGTGGCGTCCGGGCCGATCATGCGCTCGACCGAGCTGTGGGAGATGTCGCGCTCGTGCCACAGCGCCACGTTCTCCATGGCCGGCACCACGGCGGAGCGGACGATGCGCGCCAGACCCGTCAGGTTCTCCGACAGGACCGGGTTGCGCTTGTGCGGCATGGCGGAGGAGCCCTTCTGGCCGGGGTGGAAGTACTCCTCCGCCTCGCGCACCTCGGTGCGCTGCAGGTGGCGGACCTCCACGGCGAGGTTCTCCAGCGACGACGCGATCACGCCCAGCACGGCGAAGTACATGGCGTGCCGGTCGCGCGGGATGACCTGGGTCGAGTGCGGCTCGACGCTCAGCCCCATCTTCTCGGCGACGTACTGCTCGACGAACGGGTCGATGTTGGCGAAGGTGCCGACGGCGCCGGAGATGGCGCAGGTCGAGACCTCGCGCTTGGCATCCTCGAGCCGGCGGCGGGCACGGGTGAACTCGGCGTATGCCTGCGCCATCTTGAGACCGAACGTGGTCGGCTCGGCGTGGATG
>NZ_DASPMG010000439.1:0-26472 GCF_035627195.1 Azospirillum sp. | reverse complement strand
GTGACCGAGTTCCAGAAGCAGGGCGGCACGCTGCTGTTCGTCAGCCACGACCCGCGCGCCGTGGTGCAGTTCTGCAAGCGCGCCCTGCTGCTGGACCACGGCCGGCTGATCCTGGCGGGGGCGCCGAAGACGGTGATCACCCAGTACCAGCGCCTGCTCTACGCGCCGGTCGAGCAGCGCGACCAGATCCTCCAGGAAATATCCGGCATGGGCGAGGCGGCCGGCGGCGACGCGGCCGAGGCGCCGCCGGAACCGGAGTCGAACGGCGTGGCGGCCGTCGACGGCGGCGACCCGTTCCACGACCCCAACCTCGTGGCCAAGAGCCGGACCGAGTACCCGGTCAACGGTGCCCGTATTGTCGATCCGCGTATCGAGACGCCGGACGGCCGCACGGTCAACGTGCTGCGCCGCGGGCAGGATTACGTCTATCGCTACGAGGTGCACGTCGAGCGCGACGCCTACCAAGTGCTGTGCATGATGATCTTCCGCACGCTCCAGGGCTACGGCCTGGGCGGCATGGGCTCGCACCGCCCCTCGCAGCTGATCCCGGAGGTGACGGCCGGCAGCGTGCTGGAGGTGTCGTTCCGCTTCACCTGCCGGCTGTTCGGCGGCACTTACCTGACCAACTGCGGCGTCACCGCGTCGGAATACGGCGAGCGGCAGTACCTGCACCGCATCGTCGACGCCGTGATGTTCCGCGTGGAGGCCGAACCCGACATGCCGCCGACCGGCACCGTCGACTTCGGCCTGGAGCCCACCGTCACCATCCGCGCCGCCGCCGCGGCGGCGGCGGAGCGGGGGTAGCGTTTGGACGTTGGGTTTTCGCCTCCGGCTCAACCCAACCCACGTGGAAAGCGCCTGTAGGTTGGGTTGAGCGCAGCGAAAACCCAACACCGGCCACGTTACGCCTTGCGCTGGGCGGCGAACAGCATGCGCTCGCGCTCGGCGGTCCACAGGTCGGCGTAGCCGCAGTCGCGGAACTCCTCGAAATACGGCCCGCCGATCGTGTAGTGCAGGTTGGAGGTCTCTTCCACCGGCGCCGGCGGGTCGTAGTCGACGAGGTGGTTCCAGCGGTGCGGGATCTCGCCGATCAGCCCGTCGTCGCCCAGCCACTTGAACTGGTGCAGGTCGGTGCCGGTCGCTGTGTTGACGTATTCCGGCGTCAGCGCGGTGCAACGTGCGCAGTTGAACAGCATGACGCTCGACCAGTTCTTCTTTTCATACCTGGTCTGCGGCGCGCCCAGGAACTTCACCGTCTCCTGCGGCACGTGGTCGTGCTTGACCACCTGCACGGCATAGCGGTCGTCGCGCAGGTCGTACAGCTTGGCGACGTCGTCGAGCATCAGCATGTCGCAGTCGAAGAACAGCGCCCAACCCTCGAAGCCGGCGAGGTACGGCACCAGGAAGCGCGAGAACGAGAAGTCGGTCGACTGCAGCGGGTGACGTTCGCGCCACATCAGTTCGCCGAGCTGGCTCAGCATCAGCGGCGCCACCGTGACAGGCCGCGAGGCGCGGGTCAGGATCGAATGCGCGAACACATGGTAGGCGGCCGCTTCGCGCGGGTCGTAGCCGATGAAGATGCGGATCATGGACGAGACTTCCTGGATCGCCTGAGGCGGGCGCACGATAGACCACGCCCCGGGCCGCCGGTAGTGGCAAACCTGTCGCGGGAGCTGTGCCGGTCATGCTCACACAAAATTAACGGACTGCTAGAAGTTCCCGGATACGGTACAAGGCCATTTCGACCTCATAAGCATGCAGCATCGGGGCTCCCCTTGACCGACCGCAGCCGATCAGCCTCCATCAGCAAGCGCCTTGCCAACCCCTCGGCGACCTGGATGCAGGACGCGCTGGCGGAACTGGAAGGCTGTTCGGTGCTTGTCACCGGCGGCACCGGCTCCTTCGGGCGCCGCTTCGTCGAGACGCTTCTGACGCGCGCCAAGCCCCGGCGCGTCATCATCTTCTCGCGCGACGAGTTCAAGCAGTACGAGATGCAGCAGCACCTCGGGCCCGAGTGGGGGGCGAAGCTGCGCTTCTTCATCGGCGACGTGCGCGACCGCGAGCGGCTGGAGCTGGCCATGCGCGAGGTCGACGTGTGCGTCCACGCCGCGGCGCTGAAGCACGTGCCGGCGGCCGAATACAACCCCATGGAGTGCATCCACACCAACGTCTACGGCGCGGAGAACGTGGTGCGCGCCGCGCTGAACACCGGCGTGAAGAAGGTGGTGGCGCTGTCCACCGACAAGGCGGCCAACCCCATCAACCTCTATGGCGCCTCCAAGCTGGCGGCCGACAAGATCTTCATCGCCGCCAACAACCTGTCGGGCTCGCTGGGCACACGCTTCTCGGTGGTGCGCTACGGTAACGTCGTGGGCTCGCGCGGCAGCGTCATCCCGCTGTTCCGCAAGATGGTGACCGACGGCGCCACCTGCCTGCCCATCACCGACGATCGGATGACGCGCTTCTGGATCACCTTGCAGCACGGCGTCGACTTCGTGGTGTCGTGCTTCGCGCTGATGCAGGGCGGCGAGATCTTCGTGCCGAAGATCCCCAGCATGCGCATGGTCGACGTGGCGCGCACCCTGGGGCCGGGGCTGCCGTACAAGGTGGTGGGCATCCGCCCGGGCGAGAAGCTGCACGAGGTGATGATCACCGAGGACGACTCACGCCAGACCTTCGAATTGGCCGACCGCTACGTCATCGAGCCGACCTTCACCTTCTGGAGCCACGAATCCTACGAACGGCTGGGGGCCAAACCGGTGCCGGACGGCTTCCGCTACGCCTCCGACACCAACACCCAATGGCTCGACAGCGACAGCCTCACCAAGCTGCTGGCCGAGGCCCTGTGACAGATGTTGCGAGAGACGCGGTGAGCGCCGGCTTCCTGCCCTACGGGCGCCAGAGCATCGACGAGGACGACATCGCCGCCGTGGCCGCCGTGCTGCGCGGCGACTGGCTGACCCAGGGGCCGGCGGTCGAGGCGTTCGAGAACGCGCTGGCCGCGCGCACCGGGGCCGCCCACGCGGTGGCCTGCGCCAACGGCACGGCGGCGCTGCACCTCGCCTGTCTGGCGCTGGGGCTCGGCCCCGGCAACGCGGTCGTCGTTCCCTCCATCACCTTCCTGGCCACCGCCAACGCCGCGCGTTATGTCGGCGCCGAGGTGGCCTTCGCCGACGTCGATCCCGACACTGGCCTGATGCGGCCGGAGGACGCCGCCGCCGCCGTGGCCCGCGCCCAGGCCGCCGGCTGGTGCGTGCGCGCGCTGGCGCCGGTGCATTTCGCCGGGCAGACGGCCGACATGGCCGGCCTCGCCGATGTCGCGGCGTCCCGCGGCCTCGCCCTGATCGAGGATGCCTGCCACGCCGTCGGTACGCAGACACAAGGAGCCGACGGGACGTGGGCCGAAGTGGGGGCGTGCCGGCACGGTGGCCTCGCCGCCTTTTCCTTCCACCCGGTCAAGACCATCGCGGCGGGCGAGGGCGGGGCGGTCACCACCGACGACCCGGCACTCGCCGAGCGGCTGCGCCGCTTCCGCAACCACGGCATGGTGCGCGAGCCGGACCGCTTCACCGACCAGGACCTGGGGTTCGAGCCCGACGGCACCGCGCGGCCCTGGGTCTATGAGATGCCGGAGCCCGGCTTCAACTACCGCCTGACGGACATCCACAGCGCCCTGGCGCTCAGCCAGCTCGGCAAGCTCGACCGCTTCGCGGCGCGGCGGAGCCGGCTGATGGACCTCTACGCGCACCGCCTGGACCCGCTGGCGCCGCTGGTCCGCCCGCTGGCGCGGGTGGCGGGTTGCCGGCCGGCGTGGCACCTGTGCGTGGCGCTGGTCGACTTCGTCGCCGCCGGGCGCAGCCGCGGCGCGGTGATGGCGGCCCTGCGCGCCCGCGGCATCGGCACGCAGGTGCACTACGTGCCCGTGCACCGCCAGCCCTACTACCGCGACCGCTACGGCGCCCTGGACCTGCCGGGGGTGGAGGCGTACTACGCGCGCGCCCTGACGCTGCCGCTGTTCCCCGCCATGGCGGACGGCGACGTCGGCCGCGTCGTGGACGCGCTGGCCGAAACGCTGGGCATCGCCTGACCATGCTTCATCACGCGCGCGCCCTGGCCCTGGCTTGCGCCGGCACGGTGCTGTTGGCGCTGCTGGCCATGGCCGCCTACTTCGCGCTGAACGTCGCCGCGACCTTCATCGACCGCGACGCCGCCACCGCGCGCATCCGGCAGGCGGCGGAGGCCGGCGACTTCGCCCGCGCGGTGCCGCTGCCGCTGGGTGCCGACGAGGTGCTGCCGCGCATCGCCGGCAACGACTGCCGGGTGCTGGCCGGCGTCGTCTTCCCCTATCCCAGCCGCGTGGACGAGGCGCTGTCGCCGCGCATGACGGCGGAGGAGCCGCCGGTCATCCCGCCCACCGCCAACGGCCTGCCGCGCCCGCCCTGCCTGCGCCTGATCACGCTGGCCGGGATGGACGATCCGGGCGCGGCGGCCAGCTACGTCTACCACCGCTACCTGCATGGCCACCGGCTGTTCGCCCGCGTTCTGGCGCCCTATGTGCCGCCGCTGATGCTGGGCGCCGTCACGCTGGTCGCCACGCACGCGCTCGTCCTCGTCCTGCTGGGCGCCGCCCTGGCGCAGGCGGCGGCGCGCCATGGGCCGGGCAGTGCGCCGGGCCGAGCGCGCGACCATTCCTTCGCCGCGCTGGCGCTGGCCTTCCTGCTGTTCTACGGGCTGGGCCTGTTCGGCTGGAACTTCTCGCTGGCGCTGCCGGACGTGGTCATCCTCGGCTTCATCCTCTTCGCCTACCTCCGCCCGCTGGGGCGGCTGGGCGAACGCGCCTTCGTCCTGGCGGTGGCCGGCTTCGGCGTGCTGACGGCGGTGTTCGAGTTCCTGACCGGCGGCATCCCGCTGGGCCTCACCGTGCTGCTGGGCATGGTGGCGCTGGGCGAGGCCCCGGACCGGCGCACGCTGGTGTGGCGCGCCGTGCTGGGCACGGCGGTGTTCGGCACCGCCATCGCCGCCTGCTTCGCCATCAAGCTGGCCTTCCTGGTGCTGTACGCCGGGCCGGGGGAGGCCGCCACCTTCTTCGCCTCGCTGTCGGAGCGCACCGGCGGCCGCTTCGTCTACGGCCTGACGCCGGCCGACGTGGCGACGGCCCGGCGCGTCGGCTTCGACCTGAACGCCGCCGAGGGGCACCTGCTGCCCAGCCTCGCCTACCTGCTGTTCCGCCTGGGCGAGGCCAGCCACCGCATCACCTTTGGCTCCGGCGCGCTGGGCATCGCCGTGCTGGCCGGGGCGACGGTCGCGGCGCCCGTTCTGGCGCTGCTGGCGCTGGGCCGGGCGGGCGGGAGCGACGCGGGCGTGCGGCGGGCGGAGACGGTGCTTCTGCTGCTGACGCCGCTGGTCCTGCTGGCGTGGTTCCTGGCCTTCGTCAACCACACGATCCTGCACGCGGTGTGGATGGTGCGCGTGCTGGCGTGGATGCCGGCGCTGGCCGCCGTGCTGGCGGTGCGCGCCGCCGCCTGGCCGGAAGGCCTAGGCCTGAGGCACATGGCCGCATTCCGCCCGGCCGATGGGCAGCCGCGCGGCGGTTCCGTTTGAATTGCCGGGGGGCGGACGCTAAATTGCCCGCGCCGACGGTCTCGGCATCGTAACAAAGCTTGGTGACATCCCGACATGACGCAGAAAATCCTGATCACCGGTGGCGCCGGATTCATCGGATCCGCCGTGATCCGCCATCTCATCGCCGAGACGGACGCGGCGGTCGTCAATGTCGACAAGCTGACCTACGCCGCCAACCTGGACTCGCTCAAGCCGGTCGCCGACAACCCGCGCTACGCCTTCGAGAAGGCCGACATCTGCGACGGCGCGGCGATGGCGCATCTCCTGGAGAAGCACCGCCCGACCGCGATCATGCACCTGGCGGCCGAGAGCCACGTGGACCGCTCCATCGACGGCCCCGGCGCCTTCATCATGACCAACGTGGTCGGCACCTACGCGCTGCTGGACGCCTCCGTCGCCTACTGGCGCTCGCTGGACGAGGCGGGGCGCGCCCGCTTCCGCTTCCACCACATCTCCACGGACGAGGTGTTCGGGTCGCTGGGGGAGACCGGCTTCTTCACCGAGACCACGCCCTACGACCCCAGCTCCCCCTATTCGTCGAGCAAGGCGTCGTCCGACCATCTGGTGCGCGCGTGGCACCGCACCTACGGGCTGCCGGTGGTGCTGTCCAACTGCTCGAACAATTACGGCCCCTGCCAGTTTCCGGAAAAGCTGATCCCACTGATGATCCTGAACGCGCTGGAGGGGCGCCCGCTGCCGGTCTACGGCCAGGGCACCAACGTGCGCGACTGGCTGTACGTCGAGGACCACGCCCGCGCGCTGTGGGAAGTTCTGTCGAAGGGTGCGCCCGGCGAGTCCTACAACGTCGGCGGCAACAACGAGATGAAGAACATCGAGGTGGTGCAGATGATCTGCGACATCCTCGACGATGTGGTGGACCCGCTGCCCGGCGGCCCGCGCCGCGGCCTGATCACCCACGTCAAGGACCGCCCCGGCCACGACCAGCGCTACGCCATCGACGCCTCCAAGATCCGCCGCGACCTGGGGTGGGAGCCGCGCGAGACCTTCGACACCGGCCTGCGCCGCACCGTCGACTGGTACCTGGACAACCGCGACTGGTGGCAGCCGCTGCGCGACGGCGTCTACGCCGGCGGCCGTCTCGGCCTCGCCGTCTGAAGCAAAGCCACACCAGCGCAGCCACAGGAACGGGAGAAGGCCGTACCATGAAGGGGATCATTCTCGCCGGCGGTTTGGGCACGCGCCTCTACCCCGTGACGCACGTCGTGACCAAGCAGCTGCTGCCGGTCTACGACAAGCCGATGATCTACTACCCGCTGTCCACGCTGATGATGGCGGGCATCCGCGACATCCTGGTGATCTCCACGCCGCACGACCGGCCGCTGTTCGAACGCCTGCTGGGCGACGGCACGCAGTGGGGCATCCGCCTCAGCTACGCCATCCAGCCGGAGCCGGCGGGCATCGCCCAGGCCTTCATCATCGGCAAGGACTTCATCGGCGGCGAGCCGTGCTCGCTGATCCTCGGCGACAACATCTACTTCGGCCACGGCCTGCCGGCCATGCTGCAGGAGGCCGCCAAGCGGACCGAGGGCGCCACCGTCTTCGGCTACTGGGTCAGCGATCCGGAGCGTTACGGCGTCGCCACCTTCGACGCCCAGGGCCGCGCCATCGACATCGAGGAGAAGCCGGCGCAGCCCAAGTCCAACTGGGCCGTCACCGGCATCTACTTCTACGACCGCCACGTGGTCGAGATCGCCGAGAACCTGAAGCCGTCGGCGCGCGGCGAGCTGGAGATCACCGACCTCAACCGCGTCTACCTGCAGGCCGGCACCCTGCGGGTGGAGCGCATGGGCCGCGGCTTCGCGTGGCTGGACACCGGCACGCACGACAGCCTGCTGCAGGCCGGCCAGTTCGTGCAGACGGTGGAGGCCCGCCAGGGCCTGAAGATCGCCTGCCCGGAGGAGGTCGCCTTCCAGATGGGCTACATCGACGCCGCGCAGCTTCAGCGCCTCGCCGAGCCGCTGCGCAAGAGCGGCTACGGCCAGTACCTTCTGGGCCTCGTGGAGCGGTCGCACCCCTGATCCGGGCATGCCCGAAATGGCCATTTGGGCGTCCGTCGTCATTCCGACCAAGAACGGCGGCGCCCTGTTCCGGCGCGTGCTCGACGGCGTGCGCGCGCAATCCACGCCCGCGCCGTTCGAGGTGGTGGTCGTCGACAGCGGCTCCACCGACGGCACGGCGGAGGCGTGTGAGGGGCTGGACGGCGTGCGCCTGCACCGCATCCCGCCGCAGGACTTCGGCCACGGCCGCACCCGCAACCTCGGCATCTCGCTGGCGCGCGGCAATTACGTCGCCCTGATCACGCAGGACGCGCTGCCCGCCGACGGCCGCTGGCTGGCCGAGCTGCTGGCCCCCTTCGACACCGACCCCACGATCGCCGGCGTTTTCGGCCGGCACGCCGCGCACGCCGGTGCCGACCCCTTCACCCGCCGCGACCTCGACGCCTTCTTCGACGGCCTGGCGGCCGGACCGGCGGTGGTGCGGGTGGACGACCCGGCGCGCTGGCGCCGCGACGCCGTGTGGCGCCGCAAACTCGCGTACTTCTCCAACAACAACTCCGCGCTTCGCCGCTCGGTGTGGGAGCGCATTCCCTTCCCCGACGTGGAGTTCGCCGAGGATCAGGCGTGGGCGCGCAAGGCGCTGGAGGCCGGCTACGCCACGGCCTACGCCGACCGCGCGCTGGTCTTCCACTCGCACGCCTACGGCTTTTCGGAGCGGCTGACCCGCTGCTTCGACGAGGCGGCGGCCCTGCGGGCGCTGGACGGGCGCAAGCTATGCCGGTCGCCGCTGCACTTCCTCACCGGGCTCGGCGGGCGGATCGTGCTGGACCAGCTCTACGCGCTGCGCAGCGGCCTGTACGCCCGCGACCCGCGCGCCGCGCTGGCGCGGCCGGCCGACACGCTGGCGCGCCAGACCGGCTACCTGCTGGGCAGCCACGCGGCGTGGCTGCCGGCGCGCTGGCGGCGGGGGCTGTCCCGCGAAGCCATGCTGAAGGGCGTGTGAGGGCCATCCGATGTCGTTCGCCGAGAACCTGTCCCGCCTGCGCCTGATCGCCCGGCAGTCCGGCCCGCTGGGGGCGCTGCGCTTCGGCTGGCGGCATTTCCGCGAGCGCGTGTGGACGGTGGACGTGGCGGCGCGCTACGGCTTCGTCTCCGCCCCGCCGTTCGGCGCCCTGCCGGAACGGCCGGAACCGGGGTTCGAGCGCACGGTCAATTGGATCGTCCCGGTGTTCTTCCCCGGCTCGGGCGGGCACTACACCGCCTTCCGGCTGGTGAAGCACCTGGAGGGGCAGGGGTTCCGCTGCCGCATCGCGCTCAACGCCGGCATGGGCTTCGCCAGCGCCGCCGCGGCGAAGGATGCCATCCACAAGCACTTCCTGCCGCTGGACGCCGAGGTGTATTTGCGGCCGGAGGACATGCCGCCGGCCAACACGGCGATCGCCACCGGCTGGCACACCGCCTACACGCTGCGCCGCTTCCAGGGGGCGCGGCACAAGGTCTACCTCGTGCAGGACTTCGAGCCGTACTTCACCCCGCCGGGCAGCGAGTACGCGCTGGCCGAGGCCACCTACCGCTTCGGCTTCACCGGCGTCACGGCCGGCGGCTGGCTGGCGGACGTGCTGGCGCGCGATTACGGCATGGAGACGCACGCCTTCGGCTTCAGCGCCGACCGCGCGCTGTACCGCCCGGACGGGCCGGCGCCGGGCCGGCGGCCGGGCGTGCGGCGGGTGCTGTTCTACGCCCGCCCCATCACGCCCCGCCGCGGCTTCGAGCTGGGCCTGCTCGCTTTGCAGCATCTCTGCGCGCGCATGCCGGACGTGGAGGTGGTGTTCGTCGGCTGGGACCTGAAGCGCTTCCGCATTCCCTTCCGCCACGTCGACGCCGGGGTTGTGCCGATGGGGGCGCTGCCCGACCTCTACCGCAGCTGCGACGCCGCCCTGGTGCTGTCCTTCACCAACCTGTCGCTGCTGCCGCTGGAGTTGATGGCCTGCGGCGTGCCGGTGGTCAGCAACCGCGGCCCCAACGTGGAATGGCTGCTGACGCCCGACAACAGCGTGCTGGCCGAGCCGAGCGTGGAGGGCCTGTCCGACGCCGTGGCCGATGTGCTGGAAGACGGCGACCGGCGCGCTCGCCTGATCGCCAGCGGGCTGGAGCGCGCCGCCCGGGCCGACGCGGCGACGGAGGCGGAGGTGGTGGCCGGCGTGCTGAGAGCGTTGAGCGATACGTCTAGGATCACGTCATGACCTACTTCAAGGCCGTCGACGCCTTTCAGAAAAATATGAGGGGCGAGGCCCACGCCCTGTGCAGCACGATTCTGGAACACGATCCCGAACACGTCGGAGCGCTCGACTTGCTTGGCTTGCTGGCCCACAATGACGGGCGGTCTGCGGATGCACTGCCGTTTTTCCGGCGTGCATTGGCTGTGAAGCCGAGCGAAGCTGTGGCGCACGCGCATATGGCTCTTGCGCTGGGCGCGCTGCAACGGACCAACGACGCTGCGCGCTGTCTGGATCATGGGCTTCGCATCGCCCCCGATGCACACTGGATGCGCTTCAATCTCGGTGCCATCCTGGCAAACGCCCGCCGCCCGTATGCGGCGATCACGCCACTGCGTAGCGCCCTGGCAGCCAAGCCGGATGATGATCAAGCGTTCGTGCTGCTTGCTCAGACTCTTGCGGTGGTTCGCGCCGATGTGGAAGCGATTCGGGCCTACCGCCATGCACTGGCGATCAGGCCGGCCAATGCCGGAGCTGCCGTATCGCTTGCTCACCTGTTGCTGCGGAACGGTCGTGTCGGAGAGGCCTACGTCCAGTATGAGCAGCGTTTCGAGACGCGTGGCTATCCGGTGGCGCGGCGCCGCTTCGAAGTCCCGGAGTGGGACGGCGCCCCGCTTGCCGGACGAACCGTGCTTCTCTACGCGGAACGGGATTTCGGCGACACGCTCCAACACATCCGTTTCGCCTGTGACATCGCGAAGGACGGTGGACGGATCGTCGTCGAATGCCAGCCCGAGTTGGCCGCCCTGTTCGCCCGCATACCGGCGGTAGACGCGGTGGTACCGGCTGGCGGGCCGCTGCCGGCCTTTGATTGCCACGCGGCAATCGGCAG
Organism: Azospirillum sp.; assembly: GCF_035627195.1. GTDB lineage: Bacteria > Pseudomonadota > Alphaproteobacteria > Azospirillales > Azospirillaceae > Azospirillum. The sequence continues at coordinate 15,724 of NZ_DASPMG010000439.1, read as the reverse complement.
CCTGCCACGCTTCACGCAGCCGGCCGCGGCGGCGTTGGCGGCGCATGTGCCTTATCTGGTGGCGGAACCGCGCTACGATGTGGTCCCCGCGGACCCGCGCCGGCTGTCCGTCGGATTCGTGTGGGCGGGACGAGGGGGGGGCAAGCGTGGTTGCCCGCTCGCCGCTCTGCGCCCCCTGCTGGAGGTCGAAGGGGTCGATGCCTACTCCCTCCAAGTCGGCGACGCAGCCGACGACATCGCACGGCTTGGCCAGTCGGGAAGGCTGCGCGACCTTCGCCCGGTCCTTCGCAGCTTCGACGACACGGCCGGCGTGATGGCGGCCCTTGACCTCGTCATCACCATCGATACGGCCACCGTCCACCTGTCCGGGGCCTTGGGGCGGCCGACCTGGCTGATGCTGAACGTACCCTTCGCCTACCGCTGGCAGATGGCCCAAGGGCGCACTCCCTGGTATCCCTCAGTCGAACTGATGCCGCAGCCCGGGCGTGGCGATTGGAGCGGACTCGTGGACGCGCTGGCTTCCAGGCTGCGGCGTGCCGTGGAACGGCACGCCGCCGGATCACCGCGTGGTTCCCTGAGCGCAGGATACCCGCAGCGATCATGACAAAGATGCTTGGATTCCGCTACGGCCGCGTGTTTTTAATGAACCGGACCGGCCATGGTCGGTGTGGCTTGCCTGCCGTTTCCGGCCGGCAGCCGCTTCCTTCCGTGTAAATTCGCTTTTTTCTCGCAGGGAACTCATCTGATGACGACCACCCTTACCACGCCTTCGGCAGATCTTCCTGCCCCCTGGTCGGTCATGCTCGACAACTATCTGCTGGCGCGGACCCTGACCCGCGCCAACGACAAAAGTGCGCACTGGGATGTCTTTCCGGAGAATTACGAAGACGTGATCCGTCATCAGGCTCCCTGGGAAACCTTTTTGCGGAACGGTATATCGGTTGGCTTCAACGACGATCTCTTGTACGTGAACGACCGGTGGCAATACCGTTTGAATCACGATTTCCGGGATCTGATCCCGGAGACCGTACCCACCGGACCGGCGCGGGAAAACATAAGAGCGATGATCCGCTTCGTCATGCGGATCTGCGGGACGGACTTTGTGAAACAGGTTGCCGCGCCGGCAATCGGGTCACCACAGCATCTGGCCTTCACTTGGCAGGAGACGCCAAGCAGCCCGCAGCACCCGATGCGGTTGGCCAGACATGATCTCTCCTTGATCTATTACGCGTGGCAGATTTCCCGGCTCGCCTCACCCTTTATGCCGTCATCGGCGGTCTTCGCCGAGATCGGTGCCGGGTATGGCGAGACAATGGCAAAAGTAAAAACCATATTTCCGGATGCACGTTGCATTCTGTTTGATCTTGCCGAAATGAATGCGGTGCAAACATACTATTTGTCTCGCCGCTTTCCCGATGCCCGCATCCTTTATCTTCGGGATTTGGAGGAGCGTGGCAGTGCTGTCTTCTCAGAATCTTACGATTTCCTGATCCTGCCAGGCTGGTCGATCGAGCGTGTGCCCGACGGGTACCTGAACTTCACCTACACGACCAGGGCGCTCCAGGAAATGCGCAACAGCGTGATCAAGTTCTATTTTGAACAGATCCAACGCGCTCAGGCGATCGGCGGCGTATATTACTGCGTAAGCCGGTACTTGAAAACATCGAACGACGAAGCGGTGGAATTTTCCAAGTTCCCGTATGATGATTGTTGGCGGATGTTGTTGTCGCATCCCTGCAGCTTTCAGTCGAACTGCCATGAATTGGCTGTCTGCCGTACCAATCAACGTGAGCCCTTCACAGTTGCCGAGGCCATGGCGGGAATCGATGGAAGAGTGTTGGATGCACGGCGCGGCGGTCAGGCGAAGGCCCTAGGCGCCCTGACCCTCAGGGGAAAACGGAGTTGAGTCCAAGCAGGGGTTGAAAGGGTGGCGCTGAACAGCCGATTGTAGGCGCAGTCTCTCGCAGGACAGGAACGTCATATGGAAGGAAAACCTCTTTCATCATGGCCGCGTCCTTGGGCATTTCTCTGCAATCAATAGGCTTTCTGCCCACCCTCCAGATCCTGGATCACATCGATCCGGGCTTCCACCGGATCACCGTGCGGGCGCAGCCAGCCGCCGCCTCGGCGTCCTGCACGGGGTGCGGCGTGCCGTCACGCCGCGTTCACGGCGCCTGCTGGCGCAGCCTCGGTGACGTGGCGTGCTTCGGCCGGCCAACCGTCTTGCTGGTCCGCATCCGGCGCTTCCGCTACTCCGATACCGCGTGTCCGCGCCGCACCTTCAGAAAACGCCTTGCCTGGCGTTGCGCGCCCCGCGCGCACGCCAGACCGACCGGCTGCGGGCCGTGCACCGGAGCATCGGCCTGACGCTCGGCGGCAAGCCCGGGTCCTGCCATGCCGCCGCCATGGGCGTGCCGGTCAGCCGCACGACGCTGGTGCACCGGGTGCGCGCCACCACCGGAACGCCGGCTGCTCCGGTGACGGTTCTCGGGGTGGACGAGTGATGGGATGGACGGCCCCCGTTTCCGGCACCGCGGTGCCACATGAAGGGGGGTGATGCCCTTCAGCAAGGAGACCGCCCCGATGCATGCGACGACCATCGGCCTTGATCTGGCAATGTCCCTCTTCCTGGTTCACGGCGTTGACGGCCACGGGAAGGTGGTGGTGACCAAACGCCTGCGCCGGGGTTGCTGTGCTCGGATTTTTCGCCACCCTGTCGCCCTGCGTGGTCGGCATGGAGGCCTGCGCCACCCCTGGAGTTGGCCGTCGCCGACGGCGCGCTCGGGTTCTGGAAGGCGCTGGAGGAGGTGTTCCCGGCCACGCGGCATCAGCGCTGCTGGCATCGCAAGGCCGTCAACGTCTTGAACAAGGTGCCCAAGACGCTCCAGCCGGCGGTAAAGACCGACTTGAAAGACATCGTCGCCCAGCGTCACGCCGCGGGACAAGAGGTTCTCGACGATGACATCGCCCGTGTCTTGCCCGTGCTGCACGCCCACATCATGCCGAACAGCGGCTATTTCCAGTCGCCGCGGCGCCAATCGGTGCTCACCGCGGAGTTCGTTCGGTAGATGCTCGGCCCCGCCACCAACCCGGACCACAACACTGCAGAAAATACGCTAACGTACATTTTCGCATGGTTGGGCCATCCGGCCCTAATGTTCTGGCGCCGCTCCGGATTGGCGTTTTTCATTTTTTCAGAGCCGGCGGATGCGCTAGAACAGATGCGCTAGAGGGGGGCGCGACCAACGACCGGCGGTGCCATGAACAGTGTCGAGCGGCGGGCCGCCGAGGCGTTGACAAAGGGGGACGCCCGTTCGGCTCTGCGTCTGGTGGGCGAAGCACTGGCGGGGGGGAGCATCGCGGCGGAAACCGCCAATCTTGCCGGCCGCGCCCTGCTCCGGCTCGATCGGCTGGGACCAGCGGCCCGCGCCTTCCGCACCGCCGCTGCGCTGGCCCCGGACACGCCGGGGCCGTTTGCGAACCTCGCCTCCGCGCTGCGCCGGGCCGGCCTTGCCGCCGAAGGGCGCCGCGTCCTGGACTGGGCCGTCCGGCTCGCCCCGGAGGATGCGCGGCTGCGGTTCAACGTTGCCAACTTGCTGCTCGACGATGGTGACAAGGAGGCGGCCGCGCGGGGGTTGCGCATCGCCCTTATCCTCCTTCCCGATCTGGCGGAGGGGTTGTGCAACCTCGCCACGCTGCAGGAGCGGCCGGCAGATGCGTTGCGGAGCGCCGCGCGCGCGGTACGGTGCCGGCCCGTCTACGCGGAGGCACTGGCGATCCTGGCGACCGCGGCAAACGACGCCGGTCGGTACGGGTTGGCAGCGGCGGCGGCGCGCGACGCGATCACCGTCGCTCCGGAACGTTTCACATCCTACGCCGCGATGGCGGCGATGCAACTGCGCCAGGACCGCTTTGCAGACGCAGAGGCGGCTGCTCGCCGCGCCGTCACCGCTGCACCCGAGCGGGGCGAGGCGTGGCTGCCGTTGGCCACGGTCCTGCTGCGGCGGTCCCACCTGGGCCCGGCGCTCGCCGCCGCCGTCCGGGCGGTATGCCTCGAGCCGGAACGGGCGGCGTCGTGGGAGATGCTGGCGTCGCTCCACGCGGTCCGGCACGGCAACCTCGCCGCCGCCGGTTTCCGCCGGGCCGTGGTGCTGGATCCCGGGCTTGCCGGCTCGTGGCTCGGCCTGTCCACGGCGCACCTGCTGCCGGTCTATGGCGAGGACGACGACATCGCCGCGCACCTCAGCGCCTACGAGGCGACCCTGCGGGAAGCCCGCGCCCGCTTGCTGGCGCTGCCGCGGCGGGCGCAGGCGGCCGCCGCGGCGGAAGTCGACCGCTACCTGCCGTTCTACCTGCCCTATGTGCAGGGGAACGACCGCCGCCTTCAGGGGCTGTACGGCGACTTGGTGTGCCAGCTCATGGCCGCCGCCTATCCGCAATGGTCCGAGCACCTCCCTCTGCCGATCCTTGCGCCGGGCGAGCGCGTCCGCGTGGCATTCGTGTCGGCCTTCGTCGAGCGCCACTCGGTGTGGGCCACGAACCTACGGGGATTCGTGCAGAATCTGGACCGGACGCGCTTCGCCGTGACCCTCTGCCACACTGGGAGCCGGCGCGACGACGAGACGGACGCCGCCCGCGCCATGGCGGACCGCTTCGTTGCCGGACCGATGGAGTTCGAGGATTGGTGCCGGACCATTCGCGCCGCCGCACCACACGTGCTGATCTATCCGGACGTTGCGGTGGACCGCACCTCTCTGAAGTTGGCAGCGCTGCGGCTGGCACCGCTGCAGTGCGTGACCTGGGGGCACCCGATCACCTCAGGCCTGCCGACCATCGACGCCTTCCTGAGCGGCGAGCGCCTGGAACCGCCCGGCGCGAGGGAGCACTACACGGAGACCCTCGTCTGCCTGCCGGGCACCGCCTCGTGCTATGCACCGTACGCGCTGCCGCACGTCGCGGCAGTGCGGGCGGACTTCGGGCTGCCGGACGACGCCGTCCTGCTCGCCTGCTGCCAGACACCGTTCAAATACGTGCCGTTTTACGACGACGTTCTGATCCGCATCGCGCGCGCCGCGCCCCAGGCACGCTTCGTCTTTTTCAGGCCGGTGCGCGACGCGCAGCTGTTTGACCGGTTGATGGCGCGCCTCGCCCGGTGCTTCGCCGCCGCCGGGCTGGCGCGCGATGCGCATTGCATCGTCCTGCCGCACCTTGACGGCGCCCGTTTCGAGGCGGCGCTGAGGGTGATGGACGGCTATCTGGACAGCGTCGGCTTTTCCAGCTTCAACGTGGCGATCCACGGGATCCGCGCGGGACTGCCGATCGTCACCGTGCGCGCAGGGCGCATGCGCGGGCGGCTGGCGTCCGCCCTTCTGGAGACCGCGGGCGTGCCGGACACTATCGCCGACGACATCGACGGATACGTGGAGGTTGCGGTGCGATTGTGCGCCGACATAGAGTGGCGTGCCTCGTTGCGCGCGCGTCTCGCCGCCGGCATGCCGCGGATCTTCCATGACCTTGCCCCGGTACGGGCCCTGGAAGCATTCATTCTCTCGCGCCTTTCGGGTTCGGATGTTACCGGAACGAGCCATGCCCCAGCCTGACCTGACCACCGCGTCCAATCCCGAAGCCGCCGACACCCCGGCCGCGCGCATGGTCCGCCGAATCCTGAAGGACGACCCGCAGGCCCCGTCGACCCTCACCCGGCTCGTCGCCAAGGCGCAGCAGAGCGGCCGTGAGGCCGAGGCGGCGACGATCATCGAAACCGCCGCCGCGGCGCCTGGGCGCACGGCCCTGTTCCACACCTACCTCGGGCTGGCGCTCGAAGCCCTCGGGCGCGGGCATGCGGCCGAGGCGGCGTACCGGCGGGCCCTGGCGCTCGACGGCGACTTCTTCCAGGCTCATATGGCGCTCGCCCGCATCCGCATGCCAGGGCCGTCCTACTACGCGGTACTCGAACAGATCCATGCGCTGGTCCGGCCGCGGGTGTACGTCGAGATCGGCGTGGACTCGGGCCGGAGCTTGGCCTTGGCCGGAGGCAGCGAGCTTGCCATCGGCGTCGATCCGGCACCGCAGCTGTCAGTGCCGCTGCCGCCCTGCGCACGGGTTCTGGAGGCAACCAGCGACGACGCTCTGGCCGGCCCGGCGTTCCCGGCGCTGCTGGACGGACGGCGGGTGGATATGGCGTTCATCGATGGCCTGCACACCTTCGACCAAGCGTTGCGAGATTTCGTGAATCTGGAGCGCCTCGCCGCGCCCGGCGCGATCTATCTGTTCCACGACGTCGTGCCGCTCGACCCGGAGACCGCCGACCGGCAGCGCCGGACCACGTTCTGGAGCGGCGACACCTGGAAGGTACTGCTGTGCCTGTGCCGGTACCGGCCGGATCTGGGCCTTGCCGTCATCCCCGCGTCGCCCACCGGGCTGGGCGTCGTCGTCGGTCTAGATCCGGCAAACACCCGGATCGCCGGGCAGTTCTCTGCCATCGTCGCCGAGGGTATGGCGGCTGGCTTCGCCGAGGGCGTTGGCGAGTGCACCGCCGGTATCCCGGTGATCCCCAACGATCCCGAGGCGATCCGCGACGCGCTGGCGGATCTGCGGGGCCGCTAGGGCACCGCAGGGAACTACCTGCTCAAGATGTTGGCTGGGGAACGGTAATCTCACGTCGTCGGCGGTGACGGGAGTTACCGATGTCCTCCTCCGTTGTCCATCCGTGCGGCTGTCCGCGCTGCCGCGCCGACGAGCCGCACCGGGATCGTGCCCTTCACGAGCATATCAATCTGCTGATCAGCCGTCTGGATGAGCAGCAGCGCCGCTGGTTCGTAGCGCTCGAAGCCGAGCGCCTTGGCCGCGGTGGAGAAACCTTGCTGGCGCAGATCACGGGCCTGGTGCTGGACGGCTGATGCCGTGTTGGTGCACGATTGGCCCCAAGATGCGGTTGGCCAAGCAACCCCCTAGGGCATCTACGATCTGACGAGCAATTGCGGTTTCGTGTGCATCGGCGACTGCTTCGTCACTGCGCGCTTTGCGGTCGAGGCAATCTGTGACTGGTGGGCCCACGAGGGAAGCCGTCGCTTCCCCGAGGCCGAGCGCCTGCTCCTCCTGGCCGAGGCCGGCGGCTCGAACAGCTGCCGCTCGCGTGCCTGGAAAGCGCAACTCTAAGAACAGCTTTGCGACTCGTGCGGACTGGCGGTCACGGTGTGGCACTATCCCAGCGGCTGCTCGAAGTGGAACCTCATCGAGCATCGGCTCTTCAGCGCCATCAGCGTGAACTGGGTCGGAATGCCGTTGCGCACCTTGGCCACCGTCATGCGCTACATCGCCGGGACCGTCACCGCCGCGGGGCTGCGCGTGACCGCTCGGCTCAAGCGCGGCGGCAATGAGACCGTCGAGCGCGTCTCCGATGCCGAGATGCGCTGTCTCCGCTTGGTTCCGCACTCCGTCTGCCCGGCGTGGAATTACACACTCTCACCACCAACTGACTGGGAGAATTGAACACGCAATTCCCTGCCGTGCCCTAGGCCTTGAAGGAGCACCGCGAGGCCTTGAAGGCCCACGGCATCGTGCCGTCGATGAGCCGCAAAGGGAACTGCCGGGACAACGCGCCTATGGAGAGCTTCTTCGACGGCTTGAAGGCCGAACTCGTCCGTGAGCAGCACCATCCCTCGCGCGAGGTTGCCAAGCGGGATCCGTTCGCCGATATCAAAGGCTACGACATTCGCCAGCGGCTCCACTCGGCTCTCGGCTACTTTACCCCGGAAAAGGCCGAAATGCGGGCCGCATAACCCGGTGTCCATGCCGCCGCGGGAAGCTCAAGGCCGGAATAGACCTCAGACAGGTGCAGGTTGATCGTGGCGAGGACAATGGTCAAGCCGTTGCCTTAAGCGCTTCGTCCGGCCGCCGCAGCGGCCATCCGTTGTCGCGGGCGGCGTGCGGCATTCGCCAGGGTTTTAATGGAACCGCCATGACCTCTGGTATAGAGTGCGAGCCGTTTTCATATGGCTTCCCGGCTGGACCGTGACCCTCACCGACACCGCGACCCGTATCCTCGTCATCGGCGCCCAGGGGCAGATCGCCCGCGAACTGGAGCGTGCCGCCCTGCCGTCCGGCTTCGTCCTGCGCACGGCCGGGCGTGCCACGCTGGACATCGCCCGCCGCGACGCGGTGATGGAGGCGGTGGCGCGCGAGCGGCCGGCCCTAGTCATCAACGCCGCCGCCTACACCGCCGTCGACCGCGCCGAGACGGAGCCGGAGGCGGCCCGGGCCATCAACGCCGACGGGCCGGGCTGGCTGGCCGAGGCGACGGCGGCCCGGGGCGTGCCGCTGGTCCACATCTCCACCGACTACGTCTTCGACGGCAGCAAGGACGGCGCCTACGTGGAAGCCGACCCGGTGCGGCCGCTGGGCGCCTACGGCACCAGCAAGGAGGCGGGGGAGCGCGCGGTGCGCGCCGCCAACCCGCGCCACGTCATCCTGCGCACCGCCTGGGTCTACAGCCCGTTCGGCCAGAATTTCGTCAAGACCATGCTGCGCCTGGGCGCCGAGCGGGACGAGCTGCGCGTCGTCGCCGACCAGCGCGGCTGCCCGACCTCGGCGGGCGAGATGGCGCGCGGCATCGTCGAGATCGCCCGCCAGCTTCTGCTCGACCGCCGCGAGGATGCCTGGGGCACCTACCACCTCGCCGGCTCCGGCGAGACGACGTGGCACGGCCTGGCCGAGGCGGTGTTCGAACTGGCCGCCCCGGCGCTCGGCCGCCGTCCGGTGGTGCACGCCATCACCACGGCCGACTACCCGACGCCGGCCCGCCGCCCGGCCAACTCGGTGCTCGACTGCACCAGGGCGGAGCGTGCCTTCGGCGTGCGCCTGCGCCCCTGGCGCGACGCGCTGGCCGACGTGGTGGCGGAGCTGACCGCCGCGCCCGTTCCCGTGCCGTGATGCCGGACGCGCCGACGTGATCACCATCGCGCACCTCATCACCGGGCTGCAGACCGGCGGGGCGGAGACCATGCTGGCCAAGCTGGTCGGCTCCATGGACACCACCCGCTTCCGCAACATCGTCATCTCGATGACCGACGGCGGCAGCATCGCGACCGAGCTGTCGACGAGCGGCGTGCGCATCCTGTCCCTGCAGATGCGCCGCGGCGTGGCCGATCCGCGCGGCCTGACGCGCCTGCTCCAGGTCCTGCGCGAGGAGAAGCCGGACGTCCTGCAGACGTGGCTGTACCACGCCGACCTGATGGGCGCGCTGGCCGGGCGGCTGGCTGGCGTGCCGCGGGTGGTGTGGAACCTGCGCTGCTCGGACATGAACCGGCCCAATTACCGCTGGCTGTCGCGTCACCTGCCGCTGCTGCTGGCGCGCCTCTCGGGCATGCCCGACGCGGTGATCGTCAACTCCGGTGCCGGGCGCGCGGTGCACGAACGCTACGGCTACCGGCCGCGGGCGTGGCAGCTCATTCCCAACGGCTTCGACGTTGCCCGCTTCCACCCGGACCCGGAGGCGCGCGGGCGCTTCCTGGCCGAACACGGGCTGCCGGACAACGCCTTCCTCATCGGTCTGCCGGCGCGCCTGGACCCGATGAAGGACCACTGCACCTTCCTGGCCGCCGCCACCGACTTCGCCTCCAAGCACCCGCAGGCGCGCTTCGTCCTGATGGGGTCGGGCCTGCAGGCGCAGAACCCGCGCGTCCGCCGGCTGATCGCCGCCTGCAACCTGGACGGCCGCGTCCTGCTGCTGGGCGAGCGGCGCGACATCGACCGCATTCTGCCGTCGCTGGACCTCGTCACCCTGTCCTCGGCCTTCGGCGAGGGCTTCCCCAACGTGCTGGGGGAGGCGATGGCCTGCGGCGTGCCGTGCGTCAGCACCGACGTGGGCGACGCCGCGGCGATCGTGGGCGACACCGGCACCATCGTGGCGCCGCGCGACCCGGTGGCGCTGGCCGTCGCCTGGCAGCAGATGATGGCGCTGGGACCGGAGGGCCGCGCGGCACTGGGTGCCGACGCCCGGCGGCGGATCGAGCGGCACTTCTCGCTCTCCATCGTCGCCGCGCAGTACGAGGCCTTCTACGAACGCATCACGGCGCAGCCCGGCCCCTCGCCGGCCGCCGCCCTGCTCGGCAATGCCTGAGGCGCCCACCTTCATCTTCGGCCGCATGCGCAAGCCGGTGGGCGGCTGCAGCGTCGTGCGGATGGAGGAGCCGCTGGGCCTGATCGGGCGACGGCCCGGCGTGCGCGTCCACCTGGAGGACGGCCCGATCCGCCTGTCGCTGCACCGGCCGGAGGAGCGGCGGATCTTCGTCTGGCAGCGCCCGATCGTGCGCTGGCCGGCCGACGCCGCACTGCTGCGCGGGCTGCTCCAGCACGGCTACCTGATCGTCCACGAAATGGACGACTGGCCGGAGCACCCCGGCTACGCCGGAAACGGTTTCATCGGCTTCCGCGGGGTGCACGCGGTGCAGGTCTCCACGCCGCCGATCGCCGACTTCGCGCGCCGCTTCAACCCGCACGTGGGCCTGTTCCCCAACCAGCTCGCCACCCTGCCGCCGCGCCGCCCGGCGCCGGCGCGGGACGAGGCGGTGCTGTTCTTCGGCGCGCTGAACCGCACGGCCGACGCCCAGGCGATCCTGCCGGCGCTCAACCGCGTGCTGGCGGCGCGGCCGCAGGTGCGCGTCGACGTCATCCACGACGAGGCCTTCTTTCGGGGACTCGCCACCGCGCGCAAGACCTTCCGGCCGCTGTGCGCCTACGACGTCTACCGGCAGGCCCTGGCCGATGCCGACGTCGCGGTGCTGCCGCTGGCCGACACCGAGTTCAACCGCGCCAAATCCGACCTGAAGTTCCTGGAATGCGCCGCCGAAGGCACGGCGGTGCTGGCCAGCCCCGTTGTCTACGCCGCCAGCGTCGAACCCGGCCGCACCGGCCTGCTGTTCCACGACGCCGACGAGTTCGAGCGCCAGCTGCTGCGCCTCGTCGACGAGCCGGCGCTGCGCGCCACCCTGGCCGACGCGGCCTACGCGCACGTCGCCGAACACCGCATGCTGGCGCCGTACGCCGAGGCGCAGTGGGCGTGGTACGACGGGCTGCTTGCCCGGCAGGAGGAACTGACGGCGGAACTGCTCCGCCGCACGCCGGAACTGGTGGGGTAGGGGAAGGCGGCTTACAGCCGGCGCAGGGTCACGCCGTCCGGCGTGGTGGCGCGGTCGAGGCGGCCCTTCACGTCGAATACGACACCGCGGCCCTGCTTCAGCAGGCCGGTGACGAAGTCCCACGACAGCGGCTGGTAGGCCTTGTGCGGCACCGCCAGCACGATGGCGTCGGCTGGCTGTAGCGCGTCCAGCGCGGTCAGGGTCAGGCCGTACTCGTGCTCGGTCTGCGCCGGGTCGGCCAGCGGGTCGTGCACCTGCACGGCGATGCCGAAGTCCTTCAGTTCGGCGATGATGTCGGTCACCCGCGTGTTGCGGATATCCGGCACGTCCTCCTTGAAGGTCAGTCCGAGCACGGTGACGCACAGCTCGTGTGCCGGATGGCCGATCCGCAGCAGGCGCTTCACAATGTCGCGGGCAATGTACTGGCCCATCGCGTCGTTGATTCGGCGGCCGGCAAGGATGACGTCGGGGTGGTAGCCGACCTGCTCGGCGCGGTGCGTCAGGTAATAGGGGTCGACACCGATGCAGTGGCCGCCGACGAGGCCGGGCACGAACTTCAGGAAGTTCCACTTGGTGCCGGCGGCGGCCAACACGTCCTGGGTGTCGATGCCCAGGCGGTCGAAGATCAGCGCCAGTTCGTTCATCAGCGCGATGTTGAGATCGCGCTGGGTGTTCTCGATCACCTTCGCGGCCTCGGCGACGGCGATGGAGGGCGCCTTGTGGATGCCCGCCTTGACGACGCTGCCGTAGACCCGGGCGACGATCTCGGCGGTGGCCGGGTCGCTGCCCGAGACGACCTTGGTGATCGTCTCGAACCGGTGCTCGCGGTCGCCGGGGTTGATTCGCTCGGGCGAATAGCCGACGGAGAAGTCGCGCCCGAAGGTCAGGCCCGATTCCCGTTCCAGGATCGGCACGCAGTCCATCTCGGTGGCGCCGGGATAGACGGTCGATTCGTAGACGACGATGTCGCCCTTCTTGAGCTGCCGTCCGACCGAACGCGTGGCCGAGAACAGTGGTCCCAAGTCGGGCCGGTTGCCCGCGGTGATCGGCGTGGGCACGGTAACGATGTGGAAGTCGGCCTCCCGCAGGAGCGCCGGATCGGTGCCGAGGATGAGCTTGGCATCGGCGAGTTCCGCCGGGTCGATCTCGTCCGTGCGGTCGAAGCCGCGCTGCAGCTCCTCGATACGCGACGGATCGATGTCGAACGCGATCACCGGCAGGCCGGCACGACCGAAGGCCACCGCAACGGGAAGGCCGACATAGCCGAGGCCGACGACGGAGATACGGCGCCCGTGGCTCATCTGAACAGCACCATGAAAACCCAAGATTGGGAAGAAGAACTCAATTCGTCCGCTTCCGAAACGTCCCGCCGCGGCCGGCGGGGTGGGACGGTTCGGAAACGCGACGAGCCGGGAGGTGACACAAAGATGTGGCGATGGTCAAGTGCCGAAGCTCGGACATCGCGCTTGCCGGACGGCCCGGCGCGCCGTACACCCGTCGCCGTCCCCAGCCCGGAGACCGCCCATGGCGCCCAACATCGTCGTCCTGACAGAGCCGAAGTACTCCATCGTCCTGCTCAGCATCATCGAGCATTTTGAGCCACGGGCGCAGGTGCGCTTCCTGTTCACGGCCGAGGAACTGGATGACTACTTCGCTCGGCCTGCAGAAATCTCGCGCTTCCTCGCCTTCTTCACGCCCGTGGTGGTGCCGGCCGCTGTTCTTGAGCGGATCGGCAGTCCGGCCTACAACTTCCACCCCGGCCCGCCGGCTTATCCTGGCCGCTATCCGGTGGCATTCGCTCTGTACGACGGGGTGCGCCGCTTCGGCACCACCGCTCATGTCATGACGGCGCAGGTCGACAGCGGACCAATTGTCGCGGTTGCCGAATTCGACGTGGAGGATGGCGCCGACCTCGACTGGCTCAACGCCCGGACCTACAAGGCGGCGCTGAAGCTTTTCATGCACCTCTGCCCGCGGCTGCTGCGCACCGCGGAGCCGCTGCCCACCTCGACCATACGCTGGAGCGGCAGGCGTTCGACCCGTGCAACGCTTCGGGCCATGTGCGAAATCCCGCCGGACATCGCGCCTGACGAACTGGAGCGCCGGCTGCGCGCCTTCTGCCTTGTGGCGCCGGAGCCCTTCCGCCTGACTCTGCACGGCCGCCGGTTCCGTCTGGTGCCGGAGGGTTGAATGCCGGGCCTGACGGTGCGGGCCCTGCCCGATTCGTCGGCATATTGATGCTTTCTTGGCATGTGGTGACATGCTTTTGAAATTAATTTCGAGGCCACGGAAACACCCTTACGTATTCAAAGAACGAAATTAGGTCAGAGCATGAACATCCGTGCTCCCCGTTATGCTGCGGCGTTCTTTCATGAACGCGGGAACCATGATAGGGGCTTGGGTCGGGGTGCGACAAAGTGCGCGTCATACGACTGCACTCCGCAAGAACTGGAGGTAACGCCGCCGTTGGGCGCATCATCTTGATCGTCGCCGCAGCGTAAGCGGGGCGTCACCAAATGCCAAATGGCGGAAGCGACGTTGCTTGCGCAGGTTGAACGCCAGAACGGAGGGAAGCCGCCGATTGGCTGAGATCCACGATCTGATCGCCCGCCACGGGCACAGCGCTGCGCGCGACATGGTCGCCGCGTCGGAGCGGCGATACGTCGATCTGGCGGCACTGGTGCTGGGTGATGATCGCGGCAGTCCGGCCTATCTCTACTCCGGTTTCGCCATGACCGCGTTGCCGCACCGCCGGCCAACGAGCGATAACGACGCGTGGCAGCGGACCAACGGCCGCTTCGGCCTGATGGTCGAACCTGGCTTCATCCCCGGGCCGGACGGCAAGCCGTGCCGGCAGGGCGTTCCCTTCGGCAGCCGGGCCCGGCTGATCCTGCTGTACCTGCAAAGCGAGGCGATGCGCACCGGTTCGCCTGAGGTGCGGCTGGGAAACACCATGCACCACTGGCTGGAGCGTATGGGCGTGAAGTCTGGCGGCAGCAGCTACGCCGCCATCCGCGATCAGGCGCGGCGCCTGTCCGCCTGCCGTCTGACCGTGAGTTGGACGGCCGAGGACGGCCGGAGCGGATTCGAGCGCGCCAACATCGTCAGTGCCATGCTGTTGTCCCCCAGCGTTGGCGGCCCTGGCGGCGCATGGGATGAGACGGCGCGTTTGTCGCCCGAATTCTTCCGGGCACTGCGCGAGCACCCGCTGCCCGTTTCGGAGAACGCGATCAAGGCCATCCAGAATTCCAGCGCCGTCATCGATATCTACGTGTGGCTGTGCTACCGGCTGTTTACGCTGACCCGAATCACCGACATCCCCTGGCCGGCGCTGCGCGAGAAGTTCGGGCCGGAGTACAAGCACCTGCGCCAATTCCGCGCCAAGTTCGTGCCTGCGCTCAAGGAGGCGCTGGCGGTCTATCCGGGGGCCAACGTCGAGCTGCTGCCGGACGGGCTGCGTCTTCTGCCATCCCGGCCGGCCATACCGGCACCGCGCACCTTCTACATCGGGGCGGTCGCCGGGCAGCGGTGACCGGGCGGCGCTTCAGTAGTTTCCGCTGCGGTAGAGAATGTTCAGCTTGGCGCGGCGGCCGTCCGTGCACATGGCGGTGACGTCGGAAAACTTGCCCAGCTTGTCCGGGCCGGCCAGATGCACGATGCCGAGCGGCTCGTGCGGGTAGTAATGGTCCACCAGCCGTTTGGCGGCCGGGCCGTGCATCGGGAACGCGCTGTTGCACAGCCAGTTGTGCCGAGCCGGCAGGATCGCCTCGCCGCCCATCCGCCAGACGGCGAGGTTGAGCGACATCCGGTCGCCGTAGTCCATGCGCTCGACCTTCATGGCCTTGGCCAGCCGGTCACGGTAGGCTTCCCAATTGGGGCTCGACTCGCTCAGCGCGAAGGCGCCGGCGTTCAGCATCGGCCGCAGGCAATAGCGGTCAGCGACTTCCGAGCCGAAGTAATGCGCGAACCAAAAGTGCTTCTCCCTCAGGTGTTCGTTCGCCATCTCGGGCGTGCAGCCGAGGTCGGGAAGCAGACGTCGACGTCCGCGTCCGCTGCCTCGAGCGACAGCACGAGGCCCTGCAGAAGCCGGAAGTAGCCAGAGTTGGAGACAGTGACGACGGCGACGCGACGGGCCATCAGGCGGCCCCTGCGGGAACGAGCCGCAGCAGCCCCATCTTCAGCAGCCAGCCCAGCGAGCGGTGCAGGCGCTGGGGGTCGTTGGGCGCCAATGCCTCCAACTGGGCGACCGTCATGGTGCTGGCGGCGGCGACGCGGTCGAGAAGCGCCTGCATGCCCGCAGCATCGAACTGCCAATAGCGGGCGAAGGTGTTGATGTCGACGGCGCGGATGGCGGCCAGCCGCCGGGGCGCCGATTCGTCGGCGAGCGTCAGGACACTGTCGGGACCTAGGCTCTCCGTGGCGAAATTGGCGAACAGTGCGTAGGGGTCGCGCATCAGCGGGTAGCCGGGGTGCGTCTCCTCTTCCGCCCCGGCGCGGACGGCGGCGAGGTCGGCCCACAGCGCGCGGTACTGCCGCGCGATCACCGGCCAGTCGAACACCTGGAGCGCGCGGGTCCGCGCCGCCTC
>NZ_DASPMG010000438.1:0-12641 GCF_035627195.1 Azospirillum sp. | reverse complement strand
ACCGGCACCAGCCGGATGGTCAGCGCCAGCATCAGGCTGACCTTGCCGGCGTTGACGCCCAGCGGGCGCAGCCACGCCAGCGCGCGTTCCAACGTCTCCACCATGTCCGACACGCGCGTGGTCAGCGTCACCAGCGTGGCGAGCAGCACCAGCGCCAGGAACCGCCCGACCGTCACCAGCCCGGCCTCCAGGCTGTCGAACGCCGCCTGCATGGCGAAGAACACCGCCGCGATGAGCAGCAGCGGCCGCACCTGCTCCACCACCGTCCGCACCGGCAGCCGCGCCAGCGCGAACAGCAGCGCCGATCCGGCCACGGCACCGCCCAGCAGCCACGGGCCGCGCGACAGCAGCACCACCGCCGCGGCACCGAACAGCACAAGCAGCTTGGCCCCGGCCGGCAGGGCGTGAACGGGCGATTCGCGATGGACGTACAGGCCCAGCATCAGCCCATCCGCCGCACATAGGCGTCGATCACGGCGGCCGGCGCCCCGTCGGCCATCACCTTGCCCTCGTCCAGCGCGACCACCCGGTCGAAATCGGCGAGCAGGTCCAGGTCGTGCGTCACCACGATCGCCTGCTGCGGCAGGTCGCGGATGGCGGCGGCGATGCGCCGGCGGTTGCGCAGGTCGAGCAGCGTGGTCGGTTCGTCGAAGACCACCGTGGCCGGCTCCATCGCCAGCACGCCCGCGATGGCGAGCAACTGCTTCTCCCCGCCGCTCAGCACGTGCGCCGATTGCCGGCGTTGCGCGGCCAGCCCGAAGCGGTCCAGCGCCGCGTCGACGCGGCGGGCGACCTCCGCCTTGTCCAAGCGCAGGTTCTTCAGGCCGAAGGCGAGGTCCTCCTCCACCGTCGGGTAGACGATCTGCACGTCGGGATCCTGGAAGACGAAGCCGACGCGGCGGCGCACCGCCCTGGCGTCGCGGCGCGTGTCGATGCCGTCCACCAGCACCGTGCCCCGGCCGGGCAGCAGCAGGCCGTTCAGCAGGCGCGCGAAGGTGCTCTTGCCCGAGCCGTTGGCGCCGACGACGCCGATGCGCCGCTCGGCCAGCGTCAGTGTCACGTCGCGCAGCACCGGCCGTTCGCCGAAGCTGTGGCTGACCTCGCGCAGTTCGATCATGTCCGGTCCCCAGGGCCGAAGGCGGCCGCGCAGGCGTTTACCACCGCAGGACGGCAATCGTCGAGGGAATCGCGGCCGGGATATCAGGCCGCCCGGCGTTCCCAGTTCGCCACGGGATGGGCGGCCAGCGCCGAATTGCCGTAGCGGCGGTCGTCGGTCACCTCGCGGCCCACCCAGTCGGGCAGCGGGACGATCTGCTCGGGGCAGTCCAGCTCGATCTCGGCGATGACGAGGCCGGCGTTGGCGCCGTCGAACACGTCGATCACCCAGCCGTGCCCGGCGTGGTCGACGTGGTAGCGCGTCTTGAAAATGAGCGAGGACCGGCAGCGCGTGCTCAGCACGTCGGCGGCGAGGTCGGGGGAGATCTCCCACTCCAGCTCGCTGCGCACGCAGCCCGACCGCTTGCCCTTCATGGTCAGGTAGCCCTTGGAGCCGGCGAGCCGGACCCGGAGGTGCCGTCCCGCAGCGGTCGGCAGGTAGCCCTGCACGATGCGCTGCCCTTCCCGGCAAAGGTGCTGGACGTCGCGGCTGACCAGAAAGCGCCGCTCGATCTCCAACGGCATTGCGGATCCCTCCACGCTGCGCCGCCGCAGGTTATAGCCGGTTCCGCGATGTGGTGCTACCACGCTGTTAGCATTTTGCAACAAGGGAGGGGCGGGCGAGCCATGCGCGTTTCGCATTTGAAACAGCTTTTGCGCGAACCCGCCCCACCTCGCCACTAAAGCCGGATATCGACCTGGAAGAGGCCGAGGTCGAGGTCCGCCCACCACGTGCGGCGCCAGTGCCGCAGCTTGCCGATCGCCTTGAACGCCACCTTCTCCCGCTGCCGCCTGCGCCGTTCCATGATTGCATTCCCCATGTTGGCCCGCTGCGATGGCGGTCGTATCGCCGGGGAATCATGACAGTTTCCATCACGCCCGCGGCCGCGGCGCAGGTTTCATGGAAGCGACATGAACCGTGGTCGAAACTGTCACGATCCCGCGTGCATACAGGTCCCACCGGCGGCAAGAGCCGGGCACAGGGACAACGGAACAGAGACCCGACCATGTCGACCAACACGTCGATCAAGCTCGTCGTGCACGACGACCGGCACGCCGGCGGACTCTTCCTCGACGGCTTCGCCGGAGCCGGCCACGTGGTGACCGAACTGCGGGGGCTGGAGGACGGTGCCTGCGCCTCCATCCTGCTGGAACGCTTCGCCGAGCGCTGCCTGCGCGCGGGCCGCCACTTCCGCCCGGCCGACCCGCTGGTCGACACCTGCCCGTCCGGAACCGACATCGTCGAGGTGCACCTGGACCCCAGCCTGCCGAGCACGCCCTTCGTGCGCCTGTTCGAGGTGGACGCGTTCGGCCGCCGCTGGCGCCGCCACCGCGGCACGCTGGGCGGCGTCGCCGGGCTGCTGGAAAACGGCCACGCGCGGCACGGTTCGGCGTAGTTCCGGCCGGCGTCCGGCGCCGTCCTTGTCAGGCGTCCGCGCCGGCGGTCACCGGCGGAACGCCCAGCGCGCGGGACAGCGCCGCCGCCAGCTCCTGCGGGCTGACCGGCTTGCGCAGCAGCGGCACCTCGGCCCAGCGCCCGCTCGGCAGGCCCAGGTCGCCGAAGCCGGTGCAGAACACGAACGGCACGTTGCGCGCCGCCAGAACCTCGGCCACCGGGAACACGACCTGCCCCTGCAGGTCCACGTCCAGGCACGCGCCGTCGATCGCCTCCTCGCGCACGATGCGCAGTGCTGCGTCGACGGTGGCCGCCGGTCCCACCACCGCGCAGCCGGCGCGCGTCAGCGCCTCGACCAGCGCCATGGCCACCACCGCGTTGTCCTCCACCACCAGCACGCGCCGCCCGTCCAGGCGCCGGCCGCCGTCGCGCGCCCCAGCCTGCGCAGTTCCCGGCGCGGCTCCCGGCGCGGGGGCGGGCTGCGTCTCCTTGAAATGCTCGGCCGGCAGCGTGATGGTGACGCGCAGCCCCTCGGCGCGCCAGTCGAAGGCCGCGCGCCCGCGCAGCTGCGCCTCAACGTTGCCGCGCACGAGGCGGGAGCCGAAGCCGCGGCGGGTCGGCGCCGCCACCGGCGGCCCGCCCGCCTCCTCCCACGTCAGGGTCAGGCTGCCGTCCGCCGCGACCGACCAGGAGACGCCGACGCGGCCCTCCGGCACCGAAAGCGCGCCGTGCTTGGCGGCGTTGGTCGCCAGTTCGTGCAGCACCATGCCGATCGCCTGCGCCGCCCCGGCGGACAGCACCAGCGCCGGCCCGCCACGCCTCACCCGCCCGGCCGATCGGTAGACGGCCAACTCCTCGTCCACCAGCGTGCCGAAGTCGGCCCCCTCCCAGCGGCTGCGGGCCAGCAGCGTGTGGGTGCGGGCCAACGCGCTGATGCGCCCGTCGATGGCGTCCAGGAAGCCTTCCTTGGTGTCGGCGTCGGTCAGGCGGACCACCGCCTGGACCACCGCCAGCGCGTTCTTGGCGCGGTGGTCGACCTCGCGCACCAGCAGCTCCTGCGCCTCTTCGGCGCGCCGCCGCTCGGTCACGTCGATCAGCAGCAGGAAGACGCCGGACGGCGCCTCCTCCCCCGGCCGGCGCTGCGGAATGGCGTCGACGACCAGCCAGCGCCGCTCATCCCGCGCCGCGTTGCGGCCGCCCATCATCACGCCTTCGACCACCTCGCCGGTGCGCAGCGCCGCCATGGCCGGAAACCGCGCCACCGGCAGCGGCTGCCCGGCGCCGTCGACGAACCCCCACCGCGGGTCGTCGATGCCGCGCCCGGCAAGGTCGGCGGCGGGCACGCCGAAGATCTCCCCCGCGGCGGCGTTGGCCGCCTGCACGATGCCCGCGGCGTTCAGCAGCACGACGCCCTGGGTCAGCGTCTCGAACAGGCTGCGGAAGCGCGTCTCGCTCTGCCGCAGGGCCGCCTCCGCCCGCTCCAGCGCGGCGAGGTGCTCCTCCTTCACGGTCAGCGTCGTCTCCGCCCGCTTGCGGCGGCCGATCTCGGCCGACAGGCGCCGCTCGCGCCGCACCGCCATCCGCACCGCCGTGGCCAGCACCGCCGACGTGCCCGCCGCGAGCAGCAGCAGCAGGCCGCTGCGCCACCACCAGTCGCTCAGCACCGCCGCGCGGTCCAGGCCCAGCGCGATGTACGCCGGATACGCGCCCAGCCGGGCGACGCCGTAGATGCGCTCCCGCCCGTCGGCGCCGGAGCGCTGCTGGTAGGTGGCGACGTCCTGCGTGCGGATGATGGAGAAGAACGGCGACGCCTCCGGGATGCGCGGCGGCAGCTCCTTCAGGCCGGGATAGCGGGCGAGGATCTCGCCGTCGGCACGGATGATGCCGATGCTGTGCGATCCGTCCGGAACGACGTCGCGCCAGAACTCCTCGAAATAGGACAGGCTGATGGTCACCAGCACGAGGCCGTCGAAGACGCCCGCCGGGCTGGTCCGGCGCCGGCTGATGTTGAAGTTCAGGTTGCCCTTCAGCCGGCCCTGGATCATGCGGCCGAGGTGCGTGACGTCGTGGTCCTTGAGGACCTGGTAATACTCCCGCTCGGTTACGACCGAACCGGGCATGGGGAAGAAGTCGGCGCTGTTGACGGTCTGCCCGTCGGGCCGGACCAGCCACAGCCCGTCGATGTGCGGCGACTGAACGGCGATGCCCTTGAGCAGCCGGTGCACCTCGCCGGACTCGGCGATGGCGTCCCAGCCCATGCCGGCGATGCGCGCGTCGATCCAGGCGATCGCGGTCTCCTGCGTCTCCAGCACCCGCAGCGCATGCTCGCGCAGGAC
Source organism: Azospirillum sp. (assembly GCF_035627195.1). Classification (GTDB taxonomy): domain Bacteria; phylum Pseudomonadota; class Alphaproteobacteria; order Azospirillales; family Azospirillaceae; genus Azospirillum. Next base: position 7,754 of record NZ_DASPMG010000438.1, on the reverse strand, counting down.
CGTTACCGTGTGCCGCGCATCGGAATGCGCCCGGCTCAGGGCGGCCTCGTACGTCCACCAGATGATGGTGCCGGCGACGACGGCGGGAAGCACGAGGGATGAGGCGAGAAGGACGGACAGCGGACGCATGGCCGGGATCATATGCTACGGCCAAGGTTTCGCGTCGAACATTTTCGCGCCACCACCTTTCGGCCTATGTCGTCCGCCTGAGCGCCCCATCGCTATCGGGCAGGATAATATCGACAAATCACTGCGAATTGCCGCAATGTGCGATTGCCCGTTCCATTTTCGCGACCGGGCATTGCATTCACAGGAAACCGTTTGCACCGCTTGGCCGGCCGCTGTCATGGTCTGCCGGTGGTCCGTGGGAGGGAGGCGACCCTTGGTCAAAGTCCGTTTCGGCGTGGCGAACCGGCTGACGGCCGGGCTGATCGGGCTGACCCTGCTGACCGTGCTCGCCGCCGCCGTGGCGCTGTATGGAACGGCGCAGTTCCGGCAGGGGTTCGACCAGATCGCGCTGACCCGCTTCAGCCAGCTGATCGGCGTGGCGAAGCTGGCGCAGCAGAGCCAGATCATCGCCGCCACGGCGCCGCGCATCGTCGCCTCCACCGACCGTTTCGAACTCGACCGGCAGGTGCAGCACGCGCGCGACCTCTTCGTGCTGCTGGACGCCGCCTTCGCGGAAGTGGAGCGCACCACCGCCGACAAGGGCCAGCTGGCGGCCCTGGCCCGCTTCCGGCCGCAGATGGAGGAGAACCTCAGGCGCCTCGCCGATCTGGTCGCCGACCGGCTGGAGGCGGAACGGCGCCTGCTGGCCGACATCAACGACCTCGACCGGCTGGCGCGCGACGCCCGGCGCGCCCAGGACCGCACGGCCGAGGTGCTGACCGCCCGCATCGAGTTCCTGGTCGGCCAGACGGACGACGGCACGCTGGCCCAGTTGGCCTCCGCCATCGAAAGCCTGCGCCTGGGCACCAACGACGTCAGCGACGCGGTCGACACCATGCTGCGGGTGTCCGCCGTCACCACCCCCGCCCCGCTCGGCCGCATGGAGAGCGAGGCGCGCGCGCTCCTCCAGCGCGCCCGGTCCTCGGCGCGGGAGCTGGCGCCGGCCCTGGCCGACAACCTTCTCAACGTGATCGACGGCGTCGCCGCCCGCTCGGAAGGCGACGGCAGCATCTTCGCCGCGCGCCGCCGCCAGCTGGAACTGGCCAACCGCACGCAGGGGCTGCTGGCGCAGAACAATCTGGTGATCGGCCAGTTCGTCTCCACCGTGTCGCGCCAGTTCAGCGAGCTGCAGGGAGAGATCGCGGCGGAGCGCGGCGACTTCAGCGACTTCATCGGCACGGCGTTCAACGCGCTGCTGGCGATCATCGCGGTGGCCGTGCTGGCGGCGCTGCTGGTCTTCCTCTACGTGCGCTCGCGCGTGGTGCGCCGCCTGTCCGAGCTGCAGCAGTGCATGACCGCCAACGCCGAGGGGCGCGCGATGCCGGTGCCGGTCGGCGGCCCCGACGAGATCGCCGACGACGAGATCGCCGACATGGGCCGCGCCTTCCAGCACTTCGTCGACGAGGTCGCCCTGCGCGAGGCGGAACTGGCCCGCAAGTCGGCCCAGCTGGAAGCCGCCATGATGGCCATGCCCAACGCCATCATCATGACCGACCGCTACGCCGACGTCGTGCTGTACAACCAGCGCTACCGCGAGGTGTGGCGCAACACGCCGGAGGGCGAGCTGGCCGGCCGCCCCTTCCGCGACCTGCTGGAATCCGGCGCCCGCGCCGGCAATTTCGGCGACGCCGAGACCGCCGGCGCGGTCGGCGCCGTGCTCGCCGCCATGCGCGACGGGGCGGCGATGCACCACGAACAGCCGCTGCCCGACGGGCGCACGGTGCTGGTGCAGGGCAACGCCGAACGCGACGGCGGCTATGTCTTCACCTACACCGACATCACCGGGCAGAAGCGCACCCAGGCCGCTCTGCACGACGCCAAGGACGAGGCCGAGCGGGCGCTGGAACGCCTTGCCGCCGCGCACGCCGAACTGAACCGCGCCAACGCCTCGATCAACGAGGGCATCCGCTACGCCCGGCGTATCCAGCTGGCGCTGCTGCCCGGCCGCAACGCGCACGGCGGCCTTCTGGAGGACATCGCGGTCGCCTGGCAGCCGCTCGACGCGGTGGGCGGCGACTATTACTGGATCGGCGAGATCGACGGGCGCTGCATCGTCGCCGTCATGGACTGCACCGGGCACGGCGTGCCGGGCGCCTTCATGACCGCCATCGTCGCCTCGGCGCTCACCCGCATCCTCCAGGACCACGGCGACGACGACCCGGCGCGCATCCTGGCGCTGATGAACGCCCTGGTGCGCAAGGCCCTGCGCCAGGACGTCGGAGGGGACGCCGGGGGGGACGCCGGGGACGCCGACCGCGCCTCCAACGACGGGCTCGACGCCGCCATCTGCGTGATCGACCCGGCGGCGCGGCGCCTGTCCTTCGCTGGCGCCAACCTGCCGCTGCTCTACCACGCCGACGGCGAACTGCACGTGATCAAGGGCAACCGGCACAGCCTGGGCTACCGCGACTCCCGCCCGGACTTCGCGTTCCAGCGCCACGACCTGACGCTGCGGCCGGGGATGCGCTTCTACCTGTTCACCGACGGCATCGTCGATCAGGTCGGCGGCCCGTCGCGCCGGCTGTTCGGTCGCCGCCGCCTGCAGGACGCCCTGCGCGGCACCGCCGGGCTGCCGATGGACCGGCAGCTCGACCACCTGCTCGATACGCTGGCCGCCTACCGCGACGGCGAGGGCCTGCGCGACGACCTGACCTTCATCGGCTTCGTGCCGCGCGTCCGCGCCATGGCGGAGGAAGACCGGCCGCTGGAGGCCGAAGCGGCGGAGTGATACGAGCGGCGTTGGGCTTTCCCCGGTGCTCGGCTCGACTTTGGCGGCATCATAGCCGCACGCCCCCTTTGCGCCGACGGCACGCTCTGGCCTGTCGGGGATGCCCGACACCGGGCTGGCTTCACGCCCCTTGGCCTCGCGCACGGCCCAATAATTCCGCCAGATGATACCGCCAGCCGATACTCCGCTGATTCTCGTGAACACCCTGCCGCCATCCTGCCGCCCCTGCGGAGCAGGGGAGGGCAAGGATTGACAGCTCCCCCATTCCCCGCCATCCTGTCGGCAACACTGGCCACAGGTGCGAACGGGACGGAGGTCACCCTCCGTCCCGTTTTCGTTTCCCGAAAATGACGCCGGTGGCCGGATGCAACACATGCCCGAATCCGTTGCATCCGGTTGCATCGTGTTGCATCCGCCCCCGCCGGAGGGTCACTCCGGCTGCGCGGTGCCCGGCAGCACGGTAATGGTCACCCGGCTGGCGTCCTCCGGCCCCAGGTCGCCGCGCAGGACGAGGCGCGGCGCCGGCATGCGGGCGCCGAAGGCGGGGGAGCACCAGCCGCGGCGCGGACTGGCCACCCCGCGCTCCAGCGACGCCGCCAGCGGCGCGCCGCCGGCGATGACCGCCAGCACGCGCCCGGCGTCGGCGATGGTCCAGCCGTCGTCGCCGTGGGTCACGCTCAGGTCCGGGTGGATCAGGAAGCCGATCTCCACGGGCAGCGGCCGGGCGGCGCCCACCAGCCGGTCGGTGACGATCAGCCGGTTGCCGCGCCGCTCCAGCCGGCGGCGGTGGCGGGCACCGTGGCGCTGGCGGAAGCCGTCGTGCTCCGCCTCGACCGACCAGAGGTCCGGCCCCTCGACCGCGCCCAGCATGGCGGTCCGGGCCTTGGCCGACCAGTTGAAGGGGCCGGCGATGCGGCTGGAATCCTCGCCGGCGATGGACAGCGTGTTGTGCGCCGGCGTGCCCCGGAAGTGGGAGCGCCAGTCGCCGCCGGAATGGTAGAGGAACGTCCCGGCGTCGATCAGCACCGGCTGGCCGCCGACGTGCAGCCACAGCGCCAGCGCGTCGGCGTGCCCGTGCGCGGCGATGGACAGGTAGCCGAGCGGCCCATGGTCGAACGCCGCCAGGCAGTCCGTCCCGCCTTCCGTCCCGCCCTCGGCCCAGCGGAACACGGTGTAGCCGCCGTCCGCGAACCGCCGCACGCCCTGTGGTGCTGCGTCCGCGGCCGGCGGCGGGCTGAGGACCGCGTGGCGCAGGTGCGGCTCCACGCCCGGCGGCACGAGGTCGGCCCGGCCGCGCAGGCCGGCCAGCGCCGCCAGCACCGACGTGGTGTAGGACTCCGGCTCGACCTGGGAGATGAAGACGCGCCCCTCGTCGTCGTCGCCGATGCGCGGCTGGTTGCCGGCCGCGTCGGTGAACCAGCGCAGGCATTCGCCGGCCACCTCCAGCCGCGCCCAGAAGGCGTCGGGGAACGGCGCGCCGACACGGCCGGCGACGCTGCCGGCCAGCATCAGGAATTCCAGCGTGAAGGCGGTGTAGGTGGGCGACTGCTCGGCCCCCACGCCGTCGGCGTGGATCTGCCGGAAGGCCTCGTCGATCAGCGTGCGCCGCCCGTACGCGGCCCAGCGCCCGCCCTCGTCCAGGTCCGGCGCCAGCGTGCCGATCAGGTACAGCCCGGCGGCCTCCGCGATCAGGTGGTTGTTGGCCGAGGAATGCAGCGACGGGTAGCGCATCAGCCAGTGGCCGTGCGCCGCCAGCGCGGCGCGCACCTTGGCCCGCAGCGCGCCGGGGAAGGCGGCGGCCGGCAGCAGGGAGACGACGGTCATGATGCTGATGGCGCGCAGCGCCAGCTCGATGCCCGACGCCCAGTTGACGCCGCGGAAGGGCGGGTTGTGGTCGATCCAGCTCTCGATCTCCGCCGCGCAGGACTGGCTGATCTCGCCGTCGCCGGTGCAGGCGGCCAGCGCCGCCGCCGCTTGCAGGTGCTGGAGGCGATTGACCTCCCACACGTGCTTGACGTCGCCCAGCCCGTCGGTGTGACGGAAGGAGATGTCGAAGCAGTAGGGCTCGGCCGGCCAGGAGCGGCCGGTGGTCGGGTCCAGGTGCCAGCGGCCGTGCCGGTCGCAGCCCGGCCACTCGACGCCCAGCAGGCGGAACCGCCCCTCGGCCGCCCGCCGCGCCACGGCGCGCCAGCGCTCGATCAGCTCCGGGTGGGCGGCGGCCAGCGCCTGCACGCCCTCCGCCAGGCCGGGAATGGCCGGCAGCGCGCCGGGGGACGCGGACGCCGCGAAGTCCGGGCTCCGCCAGCGCGCGGTGGTGCGCATGGCCTGCTCGACCACGCGGTGCGCCACCTCCGCCGTGGACATGGAGGCGAGCCGCGCCCGGTACCACGCCAGCTTGCGCATCAGGGCGCCGGACCGTGCGGCCGGCGGCGCGCGCCGCTCTTCGGGAATGGAAAACGACGGTTCGGACTGGATCGTCACCGCGGACCCCGCTTGCCAAGGTTCGGACGGGTCGCGGCGCCTCCATCGGCGAAGCGCCGCGACGGGACCCTGGAAATAATGCAGGGCATCTCCGGCCGCATCCGGTCAGTCGGCGGGGTTGGTGATTCGGGGTTCGTCTTCCCGTGTTAGGCGGAATGGGCCGCGCACCCCCAATGCGCCGCAATGGATCGCGCAAGCACCCGAAGGCGTTAGTTCCCCCTTCCGCCGCATACGTCTGTGCATCGCCGGACGAGCCATTGCCGATCTTCGCCCGATGACGCCACTTTCCAGGGCGATTGTTGCAGCAAGGATGGCATTATGACGGCGGTGGCGTTCGTCGGCGACTTCCCCCTGACCATGAACAAGGTGCGGGGTGGCGTGGAAGCCTCGACGGCCGGTCTCGCGCAAGCGTTGACCGCAGCCAGCGACGGCACAAGCGTGGCCGTGTTCGCGGTCCCCAAGGCCGACATCGCGGGCGATTACGAGGCCAGCGTGAACGGCGTGACCGTGCATTACTTCCGCTCCCCCATGCGGCGGCAGGTGGCGGCGCTGCTCTGCCTGCCGCGCATGCTGCGCCGGTACCGGCGGGCCGACGTCCGCGTCGCGCACCTGCACGGCACCAACATCATCACCATCGCCATGATGGCGGCGCTGAAGGTGATGCGCGTCCCCACGGTGCTCAGCGTGCACGGCATCGTCGGCAAGGAATGCCGCGACCGCTTCCGCGCCAAGCCGTCGGTCGCCAACGCCATCAAGGTGGTGTTCTACGGCCTGGCCGAATGGTTCACGGTGGAGGCGGCGGACGCCGTCATCGGCAACACGCCCTACGTGGTCGACTACTTCAACCTGACCGGCAAGCCCAAGGCGCACGTCATCCCGCAGGGCATCTTCCTGCAGGACTGGCAGGTCGCGGAATCCTCGCGGCGGCCCTGGCTTTCCCGCCACGTGGTGTCGATCGGCACCTTCTCCCGCCGCAAGGGCCACCATCTGCTGATCGAGGCGTTCAGCCGCGTGCTGGCGCAGGGCGTGGACGCGCGCCTGACCATCATCGGCGCCACCACCGACCGCGGCTACCTGGAGGAGCTGCGCGAGCTGGTGCAGCGCCTGGGCGTGCAGGACCGGATCGATCTCCGCTCCGACCTCGGCCGGGAGGAGCTGCTGCGCACCGTGCGCGCCGCGCGCCTCTTCGCGCTGCATTCCGAGGAGGAGTCGCAGGGCATCGCGCTGTGCGAGGCGATGGCGTCGGGCCTGCCCGTGGTGGCGACCGACGTCGGCGGCATCCCCGACGTGGTGGAGCACGGCTCCTCCGGCCTGCTGTCGCCCTACGGCGACGTCGACACCTTCGCGGCGCACCTCACGCGGATGCTGGAGGACGACGCGCTGGTCCGCCGCATGTCCGACCGCGCCGTCCGCCGCGCCGCCGAGTTCACCTGGGAAAGCACGGCGCAGCGCACCCAGGCCGTCTACGAGCAGGTGCTGCGGCCCTGACAAGGGCGTCGCGGGTTCAGTTCCAGAGCAAGGATTTCGCAATGGCGTCCGGCAGCCTGCTGCGCAAGATGGTCAGCTACACGCCCGCCGTGGTCGTCCCGGCGGCGCTGCAGTTCCTGACCGTCATCGTCTTCACGCACCTGATCAGCCCGGAGGCGTTCGGGCGCTACGCGCTGGTCATGGTCACGGTGCAGCTGCTGGACATCGTCCTGTTCGGCTGGCTGCGTTCCGGCGAGATGCGCTTTTATGAGCCGCGGGCGGCGACCGGCGAGGCGCCGGCGCTGTTCGCCAACACGCAGGCGATGCTGCTGGGCCTGGGCCTGCTGGTGCTGGGCGCCGGCATCCCGGCGGCGCTGTGGCTGATCGCCGACCGGACGCTGGCGCTGGCCATGGTGTCCGGCCTCGTGCTGCTGGTGCTGCGCGCGGCCCTGCTGCAGCTGCTGAACCGCCACCGCGTGCGGGGCGAGGCGCTGCGCTACAGCCTGATCGAGATCGGCCGCGCATCGGTCTCGCTGGCCGCCGCCGTGGCGCTGGCCGTGCTGGTCGGGCTGGAGGAACAGGCGCTGCTGCTGGGTGCCGTGGCCGTCTTCGCGCTGATCCTGCTGGCCGACCTGCCATCGGCGGCCGTGCGCTTCTCCGGCCGCTGGTTCGACGGGGCGACGACGCGCGCCTGCCTGTCCTTCGGCCTGCCGGCGACGCTGGCGGTGGTGCTGGCCGACCTCGTGGCGCTGTCCGACCGCTACATCATCGGCCTGTTCTGGGGCGAGGAGGCGGTGGGCGTCTACTCCGTCGCCGGCAACCTGTCGCGCCAGAGCATCGCGCTGCTGTTCTCGGTCACCCTGGTCGCCGCCTATCCCATGCTGATGCGCGCGTTCGAGCGGGAAGGGGT